>JADGCR010000151.1 GCA_015228895.1 Magnetococcales bacterium | reverse complement strand
CCGGATCTACACCAGACGGGCGCGTTACTGGGATCGGATCGATCAGACGGCCTATCGGGGCGCGGAGCTGGTGGCCGCGGCGGTGCGCGCCCAAAAACCCCAGGGTGATCTGCGGGTGCTGGACGCGGGGTGCGGCACCGGGATGGTGGGGGGGTTGCTGCGTGACCGGGCCGCGGGGCTGGATGGGGTGGATCTGTCCGCCGACATGCTGGAAAAGGCCAGGGAGAAGGGGCTGTACGATCGACTGCATCTCGGGGATCTGCTGCTGTTCATGACAGACCATCCGGCAACATACGACGTCGTGGTCAGCGCGGCCACCCTGATCCATTTCGGTGATCTGTCCCGACTCTTTCTGGCCGTGGCCCGCACGTTGCGTCCGGGGGGGTGTTTCGTGTTCACCCTGTTTCCCGACGAGGGGGATCCGGAAGGGGACGGGGTGGTGATCAACCCCCTGGAGGGGTTCGAGCGGGGTGGCTGTTACGCCCATGGCAGGGGTCATGTGGTGCGGACGGCCACCGGGGCCGGGCTGGTGGTGGCCGGGTTGGCGCGGGAGATTCACGAATATGTCCAGGGGGAGCCGGTCTGTTGTTTCGTGGGGGTGGTGGTCAAGCCATGAAAGGGTTCGTGGGGGGGGTGGTCCTGGTGATGCTGTGCGTCTCTCCCGCCCAGGGGTCTCCCCGGTACGATCTGGAGCGGAGGATGCCCTACACCCTGGTGGAACGGGACGGAGAGGCGCGGGAGAAGGCGCTGCAACGCCACATGATCAGGAATTTTCGCGACGCCGCGGACCAGGGGGACGCGGAGGCGCAGTACAACCTGGGGGTGATGCTGGAGAAAGGTCAGGGCACGCCCCGCTCCTGCGCCGAGGCGGCCCAGTGGTATCGTCTCGCGGCGGATCAGGGGTTCGCCCTGGCCCAGTACAATCTGGGGGTGCTCTACCTGCAAGGCACGGGGGTGCCCCATCGGGAGCGTGAGGCGACCAGATGGTTTCGCAAGGCGGCGGAGCAGGGGTTTGCCGAGGCCCAGTACAATCTGGGGGTGATGTACAAGGATGGTCGCGGGGTGGCCAGGGATGTGTTGCAGGCCTATGTATGGATCACTCTGGCCGCCGGCCAGGGGATCCCCCAGGCCATGGCGTGGCGCAACTTTTTCGACAAGGTCATTCCCGCCGATCACCTGGCCCCGGCCAGGGAGAAGGCGCGCCGGTGGAAGCCGGTGCAACGCGTCACACATTGAGAACGGGATGGTCTCGCATGGGGATCCGGAGTCGGTTGTTTCGGGGGGGGCTGGTGGTGCTGTTGGGCTTGTGGTCCTTCCGGGCGGGGGGCGGGGAGCCGGGGCTGTACGAGCGCCATCGCAAAGCCGCGGCCCAGGGGAATCCCACGGCGCAACTCCATTTCGGCAGGCTCTACTATACCGGCCAGGAGGTGCCCCAGGATTTCGAGGAGGCCGCGCGCTGGTATCGTCGCGCCGCCGGAAGTGGGTTGGCCGAGGCCCAGTTCCAGTTCGGGTTGATGCTGGAAGAGGGCCGGGGGGTGCCGCAGAGCGACCAGGAGGCGGCGCAGTGGTATTTCCGCGCCGCCGAACAGGGGCATGTGGATGCGCGGATCTTTCTCGGCGTGATGTATCGGCATGGGCGTGGCGGCCTCCCCCAGGATCCGGTTGTCGCCCTCATGTGGTTCAATCTGGCGGCGCATCTGGCGGCGCAGGGGGGGCAAAAGGAGGCCAGACTGGCCCTGTTGTTTCAGGAGTCGTTGATCAAACAGTTGAACGCCTTGCAGATCTCCCACGCCAAACATCTGGTGGACCAGTATCTGGAGGCCCATCCCGTGGGCCGTCCCCCCGGAATCCCATGAAAAAAGGGGGGGAAGGCAGCGCGCCTCCCCCCCCCCTTTATCCAATCCAACTGGTCCGGCAAAACCGGAATCAGGGTTGTGGCTTCAACTCCACGCGGCGGTTCTTGGCCCGGCCCATGGGGTCGCTGTTGGCGGCGATGGGTTGGGAGAGACCGAAACCGACCGCCGACAGACGCTTGGCGGCGATGCCATGGCCGGTCAGGTATTTCATCACCGCATTGGCGCGGTTTTTCGACAGGGTGACGTTTTTGGCGGCGGAGCCGACATTATCCGTATGGCCCTGGAGTTCCACCCGCATGTTGGGATTGTCTTTCAGGATTTTCACCACGTTGTTGAGCATCGGCAACGCTTCGGGTTTGATCTGGGATTTGTTGGTGTCGAAGTTGAGATTTTCCAGCACCCAGCAGCCCAGATCGTTCACCTTGATACCCGCGGGGGTGTTCGGGCATTGATCCTTGTCGTCGGAGACGCCATCGTTGTCGGAATCCATGGGGCAGCCTCTGGCGTCCACCTTGATGCCACGAGGGGTGCCGGGGCACTGGTCCTTGGAATCCGAAACGCCATCGCCATCCGAATCGGCGTCCACCCTGGCTTCCGGCTGTTTGACCGGCGGGGTGGCGACGCTCCGGGTGGGGGCGGGGGCGCCTTCGCGCCAATGGCGATGATATAAATAGGGTTCGGTCTCCGCGCCCGTCGAAATGCAGCCGGTGAGACTCATGGAGAGTACGCCGACGGACAGCATCATGGCCAATGCAGAAAGATGATTACGTTTCATGTTTGCACCAAATTTGAGGGTTAGAGAAATTACAGATGATGGAGTATATCAGCACGAGGTGCCGTTTGTCACCAGAAAATTGGTAACACAACACAGAAGATGAGATCGGCTGGAGAGGTCAACGGGAGGATGGGAGACGGGGCGCGGGGGTGGGTCCGTCGGCGGCGCTCGGTGCGATTCTGGCCACCTGCACCGGTTTGGCGCCCTCTTCCAGGGCGGCCTTGGATTCCAGCTCCGCCAGACCCAGCAGACGTTCGTCGGTCATTTCCGGTTGATAGGGCACCACGCCGAATCCCAGGCGCACCGACACCAGGGCGTCGGAGAGTTCGAACTGCACCCGGAACAACGCCCCCTGCAACGTCGTGGCCAGGGAGACCGCGGTGGCCGTATCGGTGGCGGGACACAGCAGGGCGAAGGTCTCGTCACCCCAACGGGCCAGATAATCCTCCGGACGGGGCAACGCCGCGATCTTGCTGGCCAAGGCCGACAGCACCCGGTTGACCCGATCCCGTCCCAGGGCGCGGATCATCTCCGGGTATTCGTCCACGCGGATGAAAATCACCGCGAACGGTTCCGCCGGCTCCTTTTTCCCGGCAGCCGGTTCCAGGGCCTTGGTCAAACGGGCCAAAAAGGCGAAACGGTTGGGCAGGCCGGTGAAGATATCGATCAGGGTTTCGTCCCGGGTGTCCATCAGGGCGCGTTCGGCGCGGCGCAACAGGGTCTGGAACTGGGTGACCGCCTCCTGACTGCGGGCCAGGGCGGTCTCCACCTCCCGTTCCCGCGCCAGAAACCCCTGTTCCTCCTCCAGCAACGCGGCCAGCACCGCGTCGGGTCGGGTCAAGAGCTGTCCGGTCAACTCCTTGACCCAGGTTTCACCCGCCCCCTCCTTGCGGCCGATGATCAGGGAGCTTTCCACCAGATCCCCGGCCAGGGCGGTCACCGCGTCCTGCAGACCCTTCTTTTCCCGCGCCCAGGCGGCGCGGGCGTGCCGTTCCCGCACGATCAGCCTGCCCAGCAGGCGATGGATCTCCCGCCAACGGGTGGCGGGGGTCGGGGGGCTTTTCCGGTCGCCGGTCTCTTCCGCCGGGACCGGCTCCAACACGCCCAGTGCCTGCAGGGCGGTCGTCACCAGCTCCGGCGTGACGGAGGGGGGCGCCTCCCCCCGTTTGCCCGCGGCGGCTTCGATCCAGGGGGCGATCTCCTCGGTGGCGGCCAGAATGGCCTCGATATCCAGGCTCTCCGGCTTGCGGATGGTCCGGATCAGTCCGGTGACCTGGTTCTGCTTCCCCTTCTCTCCGCTTAAGGCCGGCATGGTCAGGCGTTCCAGAATCATCAGGGCCGCCTCCCGGATCTCCGCCAGTTCCCGGACGCAGGGCCCTTGCAGCAACAGGCTTTTGATCAGCTCCTGCGCCTGCCGGATGTCGGGCGTCTGGCCGTCCAACAGGGCGCGTATGCGTTTCAGATGCAGGGTGGTCTCTTCCCGTTTCACGTCTGGATTTCCTTTCGCTTCAGCAGGTGCAGGTCCGCAACGGGACCAGCAGAGGTCCCCGATTGATCGCTTCCCGCCTGGAGGCGGCGGCCACACGTTCGGTCATCTCCAGCATCTCCTGGCCGCTCATCTGGGGGCCCAGCGCCACGGTCCCGCAGTAGGCTTCCAGGTGGATCATCCGGTCATCCAGCGCGAATTGGGTCTGAACCAGCATCTGTTCCAGCTCCCTGGCGGCGTTTTCCGCCCGGTTCGCGTCGGACCTGGGAAAGAGGATCACGAAACGTTCCACACTCAAACGGGCCAGATACTCCTCCTCCCGCAGATGACGCCGGATCTCCTGCACCATCCCCTCCACCAGCCGCACCTCCCCCTCCCGACCCAGGGCGGCCACCGTGGGGGCGAAATCGTGAAAATGCATCAAGGCCAGGGAAAAGGACTCCTGCAGATGCACCGCCCGTTCCAGATGGCGTTTCAGTTGGGCGGTGAAGGCGAAGCGATCCGGCAGACCCGTGACCGGATCCAGGAAGCCGTCCGTGCGCGCCTGACTCAACGCCTCCTCCAGCTGGCGCAACCGTCCCCGCAACCGTTCGGCCAACTCCTTGCTGTCCGCGACGCGTCCGGCCAGGGAGCGGGCGCGCTGACGCAACGCCTTGCCCCTGAGGCGCAGATGGCTGGTCAACGCGCGCAACAGCCGCGCCTCCTCTTCCGGGCCCTCCCCCTGGTCGTTTTGCTCCGCGGGCGCGGAGGGGGGGGGTTGGGTCGCCTGCAAGGCGCGCAAGCCGTTCCGCAACGCGATGCCCAGCGCCTGCCCTTCCAGAACCCTGTGGGACGAGGCGGAGGTGGCGGATTGGGCGGTGATGTCGCGCAGCAGGATGTCGATCCCAGGCCAGGGATTGGGGCGACGCTCCCCGTTGAGCAGTCGGTCGGCCTCTTCCGCGAGCGCGGCGTCCGACTCTCCGTACAACCGCAATACCGTCAACAGCCGCTCGGAAAGCAGCACGGGAATGCCTTCCCCGGCGCGCTCCCCCGTCTGGGAGGCGGAGAGCCACGCCGCGGCCTTTTCCAGGGGGATGCGGGCACCGGCGAGGGTTCCGGCGGTGAGGAGCCGTTCCCGCAACTCCTCGGCCACCACCCGCATCTCCGGGTCGTTCTCCAGCGCGGGCGCGGCCAGACGCTCCAGCAAGCGGACCGCGGTCTTGCGGGCGATATCGGTCTCCGCCACGCAGGAGGGTTTCTTGAGCAGGTCGTCCAGTTGCTTGCAGGCCGTCGCCAGGTGCGGGGGCTGGGTACTCAGCAGCACCAGCAGACGTTCAAGGACCCATTGAGTTTCTTCGCGCACGTTTGGGTATGTCCCTCAAGGTTTCTGATCGACGGGCAGCACATGTTCCAACGGGTCCAGGATCACCGGGGTCGTCTCCGCCGGTTTGCCGCGCTCCGGGGAGAGCTGCTCCACGGGAGTGGGCGGGGCGGTC
>JADGCR010000150.1 GCA_015228895.1 Magnetococcales bacterium | reverse complement strand
CCCCTTCGTGATTTTTCATTTTCAGCCGGACCAGGACCTGGAAGAGAACCACACCCTGCTGATCGAGACCCTGAAACGGGAGGCGCGGCGTCGGGGTTTCACCTTCGACCAGGGGATGAGTTTCGGTTTTCGCAGTCACCGTTTCGAGATCATCAAACCCTATTCGGTGCTGCATCCCAATGGCAGACAGTTGGGCCTGCTGAAAATCGCCATGGGACGCCGCATGGGCGCGGCGCGGGATGGGGTGATCGCCTTGATGCGGGCCATCGCCGGGCTGCCCGATTTTGTCGCCCTGAAACGGGTCTTCCCGGAGACGACCCCGGATCTGGTGGGCAGTGGACGCTATCTGTTGGGCGGAAAGATCGGTGCCGGCTCCTTTGGCGCGGTCTGGCGGGCCAGCGCGGTCCATGGGGAGGGGGTGTACGCCATCAAGCGGGCCACCACGGAGACTGGCCGGAAACTGCTTGCCTGGGAAGCCGATCATTTGCAGCGTCTCCGGGGGGGGCCGCACATTCTGCCCGTGCGGGAATATCTGCAGGAACCGGATGGTTCGGCCATTCTGGTGACCGAATATCTGGATGGCGGGGATTTGAAACAGTGGGTGCGGGGCAGGGGACGTCTGCCCCTCAAGGAGGCGCTGGGGATCATGGAGCAGATTGCCCGGGCTTTGGCCTTTGCCCATGGGCAGGCGCCTCCCATCGTGCATCGGGATGTCAAACCCGACAATGTTCTGGGCAGAAGGGTTTCCGGCAATCGCATGACCTGGTTTCTGGCGGATTGGGGCCTGGCCACCTCCTGGCGCAACAACAGGGCGCCCCGGGTGTCGGGAACCGAGCGCTATACCGCCCCGGAGGTTTGGAAAAAACGACGCTATCCGGTCTCGGATGTCTATTCGTTGGGCATGACCCTTTATTTCATGGTGTTTGGGCAGCCGGCCTACAATGGCCGGTCGGAGGTGGTGGCCCGTGGTCAGCGCTCCCCGGAGCCGGTCCCGATCCCGCCTGGATGCCCGGAGGCCCTGCGGGCGCTGCTGACCGGCACCCTGGAGAAGAATCCCGACAAGCGTTGGCGTTTGGATCAGGTGTTGCAGCATCTTCGTTTGGGTGGTCAGGGGCCGGTGGCCCGCCTGAACCTGCGGCTGGGCAGAAGAAGCGCGCCGCAGCTCTGGACCGCCCGTCATCACTCCTTTGCCATGGAGTTTGTCTGGATTCCCGGTGGCGCGTTCCGCATGGGGATGGAGCCTGAGGGCGGGGATCACCCGGACCGGGTGCTGCATCCGTTCGACCGCCGCGCCACTCCCAGTCATCGGGTCACGCTGGAGGGTTTCTGGTTGGCCCGGTTTCCGGTGACTCGCGGGCAATTCCGTTGCTTCGTCAACGACTCGGGCTACAAGACCACGGCGGACCAGGAGGGGTGGGCCAGGCCATACATCCCGGAGCGTGACGCCTTCGAACCGCGGGACGGGAGCAACTGGGAGCGTCCCGGATGCGCGCAGGAGGAGGATCATCCGGTGGTGAACGTCTCCCACGATGACGCCGTGGCCTTTGTCGAGTGGTTGGCGTTCCGCTGTGGCCGTTTGATCCATTTGCCCACCGAGGCCCAGTGGGAATACGCCTGTCGGGCCGGGACCGAAACCCCTTATTCTTGTGGCGAGGTCATCACCGGCGCGCAGGCCAACTGCGCCGGTCACCATGGAGGCACCACCCCGGTGACCCGATTCCCGCCCAACCCCTTCGGCCTGTACGACATGCATGGCAATGTCCACGAATGGACGCGGGACTGGTATGCGGAGGATTTTTATCGCACCGCTCCCGTCACCAACCCCGTCTGCCTGGAGCGGGATTCCGGGGAGCGGGTCTTGCGCGGTGGTTCATGGCATGCCAGCGCCTCCCGTTCCCGTTCCGCCAGTCGGGACCGGTACGCACCCCGGTTGCGTGACGCCGACATCGGTTTCCGTCCCGCCGCTCTTTCCTATCCGTGGGAGGCGTGAATTTCAGCCGTCCAAGTGGCACATTTGACGGAATGGACGACATGAACAGCCTGGAGAACGGCGCACTCCTGGGCGAGGACGGTTTCGAACGCCTGCCCGGAGAGATCCGGGAGATCCGCTTTATGAATACGCCAGCAAAAATGCCGCCATGGGTCGGTCATAATGGGAGATGTGGCTGGCCTGCCACTGGATCAGCGTGTTGAGGTCGCACCCGGTCTGCCCGCTTCCGATCTGCGTGATCACCTGGGCCAGGGGGCCCGCGAGGAACTGCTGATGATCCTCGGCATGGGAGGAGAAGCGCCCATAGCCACGGGCCAGCATCCGTTGTTCCTCGTCCTGGAAGTGGACCGCGAAGCGGGTTTGCAAGGTGTTCAGCAGTGGCAGCGCCGTCTCTCCGGCCCCCCCTTTGGCCATGATCTCGTTGAGGGCGTTCATCCGTTCCAGAAGTTCCTGATGGTGTTGATCAAACGCCTCGATCCCGGTGACGGGATAGCGCAGCCACCTGTGGGACGGCTTTTTGTTGCGCGAGATGAATTGAATCGGCATGACACGCACCCCCTTTCTGGAAGGTTGAAAAGATCATTTCGTTTCCTGCTCCCGCAACACCCGTTCCATGGTCTCGGCCAGCAAAGGCAACTTGAGCCGGAACATCTCGAAAGCGGCGTTGGCGTATTGACGGATCTCGTACTGGGCGTCCTGCTTGCGACGGAGATTGAAAAAATTCATCAGCGAACGGAAGTTGATGGTCCAGTACATATCCGAATAGGTGGCCACCGGCATGGCGTTGCGCAACAGCTCCCTGGCCCTGGCCCGATAGGGGTTCTTGCCACCCTGGATGGCGGGAATTTTGCCGGACTCCTCCGCCTGCCGGATCCGTTCGCAAATGGCCCGGTATTCGTCCTGATAAAAACGGTGCAGACCATTCATGAGGGCTTCGTAGCGCTCCAGGGTTTCCGGGGTGAAGACGGAAAAGCCACCCACCAGGGTCGCGTTCCGGTCCGGGAGGTAATAGGCGGTCATGGGTTCGCGGTAACGCTGGGAGAATTCGTTGTACGAACAGATCCGGTGACGCATCCATTGCCGCAGGACAAAAATCGGGGCGATCACCCGCCAGCGGAAATGCACGGTCTCAAACGGGGTGCCGTGGTTTTTGGAGAGCAGTTGATACAACAGGTTCTTCTCCCGCTCGCCGCACTGCTCCACCGAGGCGATGCGCAGATTGGTGGTGGAGATGCGCGCGGTGTTGATGATGGTGGCTTCGTCTCCCCAGCTCTCTTCCAGTTCCAGGAAACCGAATGACCCGATGCGTCGGGCATACCGGGGATTCACCTGGCAACGGGTGGCGATCTCTTCCAAAAGCTCAAGGGTCGCCGTGTTTTCCAGGGGCAATGCTTCCTCTTCGGGGGTGTCGGTCATGGGTTGGTTTCCTTAAGTTTCCATAAATTGTCTGGCCTGGTGCAGCCGTTCCACGATGGGCAGGGCCTGCGGACAACGGGGCAGGCAGACCCCGCAACCATCACACGCCCCCAGTCTGGCCCCCGGCACCCAGGGATTGCCCGGCTGCATCAGGCCATAACGGTATCTGGCGAAAAGATCCATGTCGAAGGCGTTGATCAAATGCAGCAGGCGCAACACCTCCGGGATGTTGATTCCCTGGGGGCAGGGTTCGCAGGCGGTGCATCCCCCACCGCACGCCTCCAGGCCGGAATCCGCCTCCGCCGCGTCCAGACGCCGGGCCGCGGCCTTTTCCGTCGCGCCCCACCAGGGTCGCCGGCCAAGGGACTCCAGATGCAATGCCAGCTGCTCCGGCGCGCTCAGGCCCACACTCAGGGTGTGGACCCAAGGTTGGGCCAGCAGCCACCGCTCGTTGAAATGGACCGGATGCAACGGAGCCGTCAGGCGACGCAGTTTCTCCGGGGCCTCGTACAACCGTCCCCCCTTGTCGTTGGGAGAGATGATCAGCACCCCCATATCCAAGGCCGCCGCCAGCTCCACCGCCGCCCGATTGAGCTGCCGCAGCCGATAATAGTGCAGATTGACGAAATCGAAAACCCCTGTGGCCAGGGTGCGCAACAGAACCGGCAACGGGGCGTGGCTGGAAAAGCCCACCGCCCCGATCAGACCCTCCGACTGGGCCTGTCGCAACGCGCTCATGGGGCCTCCCTTGGACAGGGCGCGTTCCACCTGCGCATCGTCGTTCAGACCATGCAGGGCGAAGAGATCCAGACGCGCCACCTGCAACCGTTGCAGGGAGTCCTCGATCCAGAGCCGCATCTCCCCGGCGGTGGGGGCCGGAGGGGCCTTGGTCATGATCATCCATTCGGCTCCGCCACGGGCGCGCCGGATCTCCGGCAGCACCCGGCCCAGCAAGCGTTCGCTTTTGCCATAGCCCCGCGCGGATTCGATGAGATTGATCCCGGCGTCCAACGCGGCGCAGAGAATGTCGTGGGTGCTTTGCAGGCTCTCCTCCGGCAACCGGTCGTGGGGCGGATCCCAGCCATGCAGCAGGCGCATGGTGCCCAGGGTCAACAGGGAGACCCGCAGGCCGGTCTTGCCGAAACGACGTGTTTCCATCATCCCCCCAACGTGTTGCGCAAACGACGGATCACCGGCAGCAGATCGCTGGCCACCAGGCCCGCCATGCCTCCCTCCCTGGCCGCCACGTCCGCCGCGGTCCCATGCAACCAGACCCCGGCGCGCACCGCGCTCTCGGTGGGCCAGCCCTGGGCCAGCAGACCGGCGATGATCCCGGTCAGCAGATCCCCGCTCCCCCCGGAGGCCAGGCCGGAGTTGCCGGTCATGTTGATCCATGCCTGGCCGTCCGGGGCGGCGATGAGGGTATTCGCCCCCTTCAGGACCACCCAGACCCCCCAGGAGGTGGCGCAACGCCGGGCCGTGCCCAGACGGTCGGATTGCACCTCCTGGACCGACTCCCGGGTCAGACGGGCCATCTCTCCGGGATGGGGGGTGAGAATCAGGGGAGCGGTGCGGCCCGTGGCCAGGGATGGGATCCATTCCCCCTCGCCCGCCAGGGCGTTGAGGGCGTCCGCGTCCAGGACCACCGGGAGATCGTGCCGCTCGACCAGGGCGCACACCAAGGGGAGAGTCCGGCGATTGTTCCCCAACCCCGGTCCCAGAGCCAGGACCTGGGGATGGACGCCGCTGGCCTGAATCACCTCCAGGGCTCCGTCTCCCAGATGGGTTCCCGCCTCGTTGTTGGGCAGCGAGAGGGTCATGGCCTCCACCACCCCCGCCGACACCACGGCTTGCGCGGCGGCGGGAGTGGCCACGAAGACCAGACCCGGTCCGGTGCGCAAGGCCCCCTGGGCGGTGAGAATCGCCGCCCCTTCCATGCCCACGGAGCCGGCCAGAATCAACAGCCGTCCGCAGTGGCCCTTGTGGGTGTCCGGGGGACGGGAGGGGAGGACGAGATCGTCCAACAGGTTCTTGGCCACATTGTGCGCGGGGATGTTCAGGAAATGTTCCGGGATGCCGATGGGCACCACGGTGATCTCGCCACACAAACCCGCGCCGGGATGGATGCGGTGTCCGATTTTCTCCGCGGCGAAGGTGACGGTCCAGTCGGCCTTCAGGGCGCACCCCAAC
>JADGCR010000014.1 GCA_015228895.1 Magnetococcales bacterium | reverse complement strand
ATGACCCGTGCCGCAGGCCAGCAGCAGGTATTTTCCCCGGCGCGCGACCTCGCGAATGGTCTGGCCAACGGTCTGTTGACGCAGGATCTCCGCGGGAATGGGCCAGCGCAGCCTGGGACAGTGGATCCGGAGCTCCCGAATGACGCGACCCGCCACCAGGGGCGCGATGCCCAGACGGATGGTTTCGACCTCCGGCAGTTCGGGCATGTTACGGGTTCAGGTCCGCCAGCACCTGAGCCGCGTGGCCCTTGGTCTTGACGTTGGGATAGATCCGCCGGACGCGCCCGGTCCCATCCACCACGAAGGTGGTGCGCACGATGCCCATGCTGGTTTTGCCGCACATGGTTTTCTCCTGCCACACCCCGAAGGCTTCGCACAGCGCCCCGTCCTGGTCCGACAGGAGGGTGAAACCCAGTCCCTGTTTGGCGGCGAAGTTGGCGTGGGATTTGACGGAATCCCTGGAAATGCCGATGACGGCATGCTCCCGGGTCTGGAACGCCTCCCCCAGCGCCTGGAAATCGTTGGCTTCCAGTGTGCATCCAGGGGTGCTGTCCTTGGGGTAGAAATAGACGACGCCACCCTTTTTGCCCAGCAGTTCCCGCAAGGGGCGCACCTGGCCGTTTTGATCGGGGGCCGACAACTCTGGAATGCCTTGGCCGATGGTCAACATGACGGTCTCCTTTATTGTGTTGTTCGTTTAAGGATCGGGGGATCAGCAGGATGGGCCATTTGGCCGCGTCCCGCAACACCAAAAATGGTTGTCGATGTTGTCAGGGTATTGTCGATGGGGTATGCTGTGTCAGAGTGAAGCGGGGATGACAAAGAGTGCGGCAAGGAGAAATGAAAGCGATGTTCAAGCGTCGGCAGTTGCTGGCATGTGGCTTGGGGGTATTGGCGGCCTCTTTGCTCCCGGCGGGGACGAGTCGTGCCGGGGAGGAGAAAAAGCACGAACTGGTCATCCTCATCTGGTCCGATTATCTGGACCCGGAAGTGGTGAAAATCTTTGAAGAGCGCGCCAAAGTGACCCTGCGGCAGGTGTTTTTCGACAGCGATCAGGAGCGGGATCAGCAGGTGGTGCGCAAGGGGAGCGACGCCTTTGATGTCCTGATCGTCAACGGGATCACCCTGCCTTTTTATGGCCAGCAGAAGTGGCTGACCCCGCTGGACAAAAGCAGAATGACCCATCTGGCCCATCTCGACCCCGGATGGTTGGCGGAGGGGGAACATTCCGGCCGGTTGCTGGGGGTCCCCTATCTGTGGGGCAACATCGGTTTGGCCTATCGGGAGGATCTGGTGCCCAATCCCCCCACGGGCTGGCTGGATTTCTTCCGACCCGTGGAGGCGTTGCGCGGGCGTTTGAATGCCATTGCCACCAATCGGGAGCTGTTTGGCATCGCCCTGAAGGCTCTGGGCCACTCCGTCAACTCGGAGGAGCCGGGGGCGTTGGCCGAGGCCGAGGCCCTGTTGCTGCGACAGAAACCCTACGTCCGAAGTTATCCCTACCTCGACATCGGCAAAGAGTCCCCGCTGGTCACCGGGGAGGTGGCCATGGCCATGGTCTACAACGGCGACGCCCTGAAACTGCACGAGTATCATCCCAAAATTCGTTATCTCAATCCCAGGGAGGGGAGCGCCATGTGGGTGGACTTCATGGCGGTGGGCACGAACGCCGCGCGTCGGGATTTGGCCCTGGCTTTCATCGATTTCATGCAGGAGCCCGCCATGGCCGGAAAGAACGCCCAATTCCTGCACTTTGCCACCCCCAATCAGGAGGCCCTGCGTCTGGCCCCGATCGCGTATCGCACCGATCCGGTGATTTTTCCCACGGAGGAGGTGTCGCGTCTTTCGGAAACCATCCGACCCGTCTCCTCCCGCACCCAGCGCAAGATCAACGATGTCGTGGCCCGGTTGACACGGTGAGCGCCGGTTTCAGCGGGTCTGCATGGCGTTTGTCGGGGAGCGGGAATCTTCAGGTCCGTTTGGCCCTGATGATTCTGCCCCTGCTGTTGCTGGCCCTGGCGACCCTGGGCTATCTGGCCTACACCGAACTGCGGAACTCCCGCATCGACGCGGCCCAGGGAGAGGTGAGCAATGCGTTGTCCCAGGCCAAGACCGGCATTCGCGCCCGCCTGGAAACCCTCGATTCCCATCTGGAGGTGTTCGCCCGCTCGGAGATCCTGGAAAAATATCTGTATGTCCAGGATGAACAGGAACGTTACGCGTTGCTGCAACCCACCCTCATCCGGCTTTTTTCCGGCTTCATCCAGGCGGTCGGCGATTATTACGAGGTGCGTCTGCTGCTCCCGGATGGCTTCGAGGATACCCGCGTGACCGGGTTCGAACTGCCCAATGTGACGGAACAGGAGGAAAACAGCGCGTTTTTTAAAAAGCTGTCCCGCAAGGGCGCCGGGACCTACCATGTCATGGCCACCAACCCGGACAACGGGGAGTGGGTGGTGATGGCGGGCAAGGGGCTCGCGCTGCAGGGGACGGAGGGCCAAGGCGGGGGCAAAACCGCGGTGCCGGGGTATTTGGCCGTGACCATGCGACCCACCTTCTTGCAGGATTTGACCCGGCAGGATGTGGGTCGCGATGGTGGTTTCTTGATCGCCGATGGCCAGGGACGGGTGCATTTCAGTCACATCGAGGGGTTGCGGGGCAGTCTGTTGCCGGAGGCGTTGCAAACGTGCGTCCAGCGGGGGTGTCGTGGTCGTGATGCCCTGTTGGTGGAGCTGGCGGGCACCCGTTATCTGGTGGCCGGGGAGGCGCTGGAACCGGAACTGGTGGTGGTGGTGGTGGAACCTTTGGATGTGTTGTCCCGGGAGACCGACAAGCTGCTGTTCTGGACCCTGCTGGTGGGGGCGCTGGCCACCCTGACCATGAGCCTGGTGATGCTGCTGGCCTTGCGCCGGATGGTGGTGGCCCCGTTGCGTCAGTTGGGGTGGATCAGCGCCAAGATCGGTGAGGGTGATTTCACCACGCCGGTTCCAGGGATGCGGGGGGATGAGATCGGTCAGGTGGCCCTCTCCATGGAGGGCATGCGTCTCCGACTGGCCTCCCTGTATCGGGAGCAGGTCATGGCCAGGGATCTGGCGGAGCGGGCCAACCAGTCCAAAAGCGCGTTTCTGGCCAACATGAGCCACGAAATCCGTACTCCGATGAACGCCATCATCGGCATGAGCCATCTGGCCCTGCAAACCGAATTGACCCGGAAACAGCAGGATTACCTCGCCAAGATCCACTATGCCGCCAATGCCCTGCTGGGGATTATCAACGACATCCTGGATTTTTCCAAGATCGAGGCGGGCAAACTCGAACTGGAGCGGATTTTCTTCAAGCTGAGCGATGTCCTGGACAATCTGGCCAACCTGATCCTGGTGAAATCCCGCGAAAAAAAGCTGGAACTGCTCATGGCGACCGATGCGGGGGTGCCTGACGGCTTGATGGGGGATCCGTTGCGTCTGGGGCAGATTCTCACCAACCTGGCCAACAACGCGGTCAAGTTCACCGAAACCGGGGAGATCATCGTGCGGGTGAGTCTGGAGGCGCTGCAGGGGGAGGAGGCGACGCTGCGTTTTTCCGTCATCGACAGCGGCATCGGCATGAGCGGGGAACAGATGGGCCGGTTGTTTCAATCCTTCAGTCAGGCGGACTCCACCACCACCCGCAAGTATGGTGGCACCGGCTTGGGCCTGGCCATCAGCAAGCGGTTTGTGGAGATGATGGGGGGGCGGATCCGGGTGGAGAGCCATCCCGGCCAGGGGAGTTCCTTCATTTTCACCGCGCGGTTCGGGTTGGCGCGCACCGAGGCCCCCAAACCGGCGGTGGAGGCGGATGTGCGTGGTCTGTCGGTCTTGGTGGTGGATGACAGTCCGGTCGCCTTGGAGATCATGCAGCAGTTGGCCTCCCAACTCTTTTTGCGGGTGGAAGTGGCCAGGGGAGGCCGGGAGGCTCTGGAAAGGATCCTCCGGCGGGATCGGGAGGGGGCTCCCTTCCAGCAGCTCTTTTTGGATTGGCAGATGCCGGATCTGAATGGTCTGGAGGTTTGCCGCCGGATACAGGCCGATGGATTGAGCCTCCTTCCCAAGGTGGTGATGGTGACCGCCTATGACCAGGATGTGATGCTGGAGCAGTTGCAGGGTCTGAAGGTGGATGGAATTCTGATCAAGCCGGTCACGGCATCCACCCTGCTGGATGCCACCCTGACCGCCCAGGGGTGCGGGGGGACGCAGGTGGTTGACAGGAGTGCGGTTGGGGATCTGGGGCTGGAGAGGGTGGCCGGGATCCGGGGTGCCAGGGTGCTGCTGGTGGAGGACAACGAAATCAACCAACAGGTGGCGACGGAACTGCTGGAAATGGCGGGCATGGTGGTGACGGTGGCCAACAACGGCGCGATCGGGGTGGAAAAGGCCGGTGGCGCCTGTTTCGATGCGGTGTTCATGGATTTGCAAATGCCGGTGATGGACGGCTTCACCGCGACCCGGGCGATCCGGCGAAACGTGGCCCTGGAGGGGTTGCCGGTGATCGCCATGACCGCCAACGCCATGGCCAGCGATCGGGAGCAGTGTCTGGCGGCGGGAATGAACGACCATGTGGGCAAGCCGATTGTGCCCAGGGAGATGTTTGAGGTGTTGGCCAGGTGGGTGCGACCACGGGAGGGGCTGGGGGGCGCGGTGGAGCATGCCGACCCGCAGGCCGTCGCGGCGGAAGAGGAGGAACGGTTGCCGGATTTGCCGGGAATCGACACCGCCAGCGCCCTGCTGCGTGCGGGAGGCCGGGTGCGCTCCTATCTGAAATTGTTGAATAAATTTATCGACAATCAGCGGGATGTCATGCAGGAGATCCATCAGGCCCTGCACGCGGGGCGGCAGGAGGAGAGTCTTCGTTTGGCCCATACCCTCAAAGGGGTCGCGGCCACCATCGGGGCGGGGGCGTTGCATGTTTTGGCGGCGCAGTTGGAAGCGGAATTGAAACGGCAGCCCGGCGGGCACAGGGATCAAATGCTGGCGGAGGTGGCCAGGGAGCTGGAGCGCACCGTGGCGGTGATCCAGGTGGCCTTGCAAAAGAACGGGGCCGGCGCCACGACCAGGGAGACACGGGACGCGTCGCCGGATCTTCTGCCCCGGTTGCAGGCATTGCATGGTTTGTTGCTGGAGTATAATCTGGAGGCGGAAGAGTTTCTGGACGGCATTCTGGCGGAGCTGACCGCCGGGGACGCCAGAACCGCCCTGGAACCGTTGAGGAGACGCATCAGTCAATACGACTTTGAAAACGCGGCCTCTGAACTGGCCACATATCTCCGGAGTCTGGATGGGGGGTGAGGTTGGCAAATCGTTTGAAAAGAGGAGAGACCGATGGGTGACACCCCTGCGAAGGAGACCATACTGGCCATCGACGACGCCCCGGAGAACCTGGACATCATCAAGAACCTCCTGGTGCCGGATTACACGGTGAAAGGCGCCATCAACGGCGCCATGGCCTTGAAGATCGCCGCGGCCCAACCGCCGACGCTCATTCTGCTGGACATCATGATGCCGGATATGGATGGCTACGAGGTGTGTCGCCGGCTCAAGGCGGACCCGGCGGTCGCGGACATTCCCGTCATTTTCCTCACCGCCCAGGATACCCTGATGGAAGAGGCCAAGGGGTTGATGCTCGGGGCGGTGGATTTCATTCTCAAACCCGTGGAGCCCAAACAACTGGTGGCCCGGATTCGGGTGCACATCACCCAGGCCAGACGGTGGAAGTCACGGGAGGAGGCGCTGCTGTGCCGCATCGCCGCTCTGGAAGCCGAACTGGATGGTTTGAGGCGCGGGCGTGGCTGAGTAAAGACCGCGTAAACCGGGCGCGCACGGACAGGCGGTGAACCTCCTGGCGCGCCTGGCAGGACTCGAACCTGCAACCTACGGCTTAGAAGGCCGGTGCTCTATCCGTTGAGCTACAAGCGCGTGGAACGAGGATTGGTCGGGGCGAGAGGATTCGAACCTCCGGCCCTCGGCTCCCAAAGCCGATGCGCTACCAGGCTGCGCCACACCCCGATGGTTTGAATCCTACTCCAGAAAACAGGTCGTGAGCAATGGATGGTTGAAAAAATCATCGCGACGCGGGTTCATGGGCAGGGGATATTTGTTTTTGGTCGCTGGTTCGGGCTATCATGGGGGGTGCGGCCAAACAGGCGAGTCCATGGAACGTTCCTGGGTTGCCGTGGCCCGGAACCGATCACAAGTACCCGGCGAGGGTGCTTTAAACCGGGATACAGTGTCTCTTTATGAAGATCGTCATTGTCGGATTGAGTCACAAAACCGCGCCCGTGGCCATGCGGGAACGTCTGGCGTTCGCCACCGCGGAACTTCCCCGGACCCTGGCGCAACTGCACACCTTGCCCGGTGTGGCCGAAGTGGCCTTGCTCTCCACCTGCAACCGGGTGGAGCTCTATTGCGCGGGACATCACCCGGAAAGCGTCATCCAGGAGGTGCGGGCGTGGTTGGCCGCCGACCGGGACATCCCCCTGGATTCCCTGGAGCCGCATCTGTACATCCACACCGCCAGGGAGGCGGTGCGGCATGGTTTCCGGGTGGCCTCCAGCCTGGACTCCCTGGTGGTGGGGGAGGCCCAGATTCTGGGGCAGATGAAACAGGCCTATCAACAAGCCAGCGACGCCAATGTCCTGGGACCGATTCTCAACAAATTTTTTCAGCACGCCTTTCACGCCGCCAAGCAGGTGCGCAACGAAACCGGCATTGCCCGCAATCCGGTCTCCATCGCCTCCGCCGCGGTCTCCCTGGCGCGTCGGATTTTCGGGGCGTTGCGCGGCTGCCGCTGTCTGCTGATCGGGGCCGGGGAGATGTGCGAACTGGCCGCCCGCCATCTGGTCTCCGACGGGGTGGAGATCCTGGTGGCCAACCGTACCCTGGAACGGGCCGCGACCCTGGCGGCGACCTTCGGCGGGACGGCCCTCTCCCTGGACGCGCTGGAGAGCCATCTGGAACGGGCGGACATCATCCTCTCCTCCACCGGCGCGCCCACCCATCTGGTGACCGCCGCCATGGTGAAGGCGGCCCTGAAGCGGCGGCGGCAACGCCCGCAATTTTTTATCGACATCGCCGTGCCCCGTGACCTGGACCCGGCCATCGCACGGGTGGATAACGCCTATCTGTATGATATCGATGACCTGTCACGCATCGTGGAGAGCAATCTCAAGGATCGGGGACAGGAGATGCAGGCGGCGGAGGTGATCATCGACGCCAGGTCCGAGGCGTTTTTGTCCTGGCTGGAAACCCTGGAAGTCTTCCCGGTCCTGACCTCGTTGCGGGAGAAACTGGAAGGGATTCGGGATCAGGAGGTGGCCAGGGTGTTGGGCGCCTGGCCCGGCATCTCCCCGGAAGAGCAGAAACGGGTGGAACTGTTGGGGCGGCAGCTGGTGAACAAGATCTTGCATACCCCGTTGAGCTGTCTGCGGCGTTTTGCGACGGAACCGGATGGGGAACTGTATGTGGATGCCGCAAGGCAGTTGTTTCAACTGGACTCTAACCCATCATAGCGATCGAACACCATGTCATTATTGCGGAAATTCGATACCATGCGGCGGCGTCACGAGGAGCTGAGCGCCCTGCTGGGCCTGGCCGGGACCGCGGAGGATGCCGTCGGGTTCGCCCGTCTGAGCAAGGAGTACGCGGATCTGGACCCCCTGGTGGAGGCCTGGCTGGGGTATTGCAAACTGGAACAGGAGATCCTGGATACCGAGGCCATGCTGGAAGACCCGGCGACCGACCCGGAAATGAAACGGCTGGTGCGGGAGGAGGTGGACGCCCTCAAGACCCGGCTGGAGCAGAAAACCCCGGAACTGCAATTGATGCTGGCCCCCAAGGATCCCCTGGAAGGACGCAATGTCATTCTGGAGATTCGCGCGGGCACGGGGGGGGAGGAGGCGGGGTTGTTCGCCGCGGACCTGCTGCGCATGTATGGCCGGTTCTGCGAGCAGAACAAATGGCGCATGGAGTCCCTGTCCGGCAGCGCCACCCAGTTGGGGGGGTTCAAGGAGGTGATCGTCATGATCTCCGGCAAGGGGGCGTGGTCGGCTTTCAAGTACGAGTCCGGGGTCCATCGGGTGCAGCGGGTCCCGGCCACGGAGGCGGGAGGACGCATCCACACTTCGGCCTGCACCGTGGCCGTGCTGCCGGAAGCGGATGAGGTGGAGGTGGAGATCAACGAACGGGACGATCTGCGGATCGATGTGTTCCGTTCCTCCGGACCGGGGGGACAAAGCGTCAACACCACGGATTCGGCGGTGCGCATCACCCATCTGCCCACGGGCATGACGGTTTCGTGCCAGGACGAGAAGTCCCAGCACAAGAACAAGGCCCAGGCCATGAAGGTCCTCAAGGCCCGTCTGTTGGACATGGAACGGCAGGCCGCCCACAATGAGCGTTCCCGCGACCGGCGGGACCAGGTGGGGTCCGGGGACCGTTCGGAACGCATCCGCACCTACAACTTTCCCCAAAACCGGATCACCGATCATCGGATCAACTTGACCCTGCACCGGCTGGATCAGGTGCTGGAGGGCGATCTGACCGAGATCGTCACCACTCTGACCGCCCATCATCAGGCGGCAATACTGGCCCAACTGGGCAGGGAGTAGACGGCGAGATGATGGGCGGGCCAAGGTGGTGGGGGGTGGTTGCGGGCGTCTGGTGGATTGCGCTGGCCGCGGGTCCGGGCGCGGCGCAGCCCAAAGTCTACCGGCAACCGGCTTACATCACCAACGCCTATTTTTCCGACAAGATGTCCCAGAAAGGGGAGACCGTGCACCCTTTGTCCGTGGTCAAGGCCCTGCAGATCCGTTCCAATGGGGTATTGGGCTATTTCGTGCTGGATCTGGTCCTGACGGCCGGCGGGATGCACCGCTTCAAGGTGGATATCCTGGATCAGACGGGCAAGGCCGCCACGGCACTCCAGTTTCCTCCGGTTCAGGTGCAAAAGAAGGATCTGCTGCCCGTCTATACCGCCGCCGGGGCGATCTCCTCGGAGCTGGATTCGGGGTTGTGGTTTTTCAAGGTTTACGATCAGGTCAACAAGGGGGATTGGAACCTGCTGGGCACGTTCAGCGTCATGGTGATGGACCCCAGGAAGGATTAATCTTTTTTCAGGAGATCAGGTGATGAGTCGTTCAGCAGAGATGTTTCGCGCGGCCTGCGAGGTGATTCCCGGTGGCGTGAACAGTCCGGTGCGCGCCTTCAAGTCGGTGGGGGGGACGCCCCCTTTCATCCAGTCGGGCAACGGGGCGTTTTTGACCGATGTGGATGGGGTCCGTTATGTGGATTATGTGGGCTCCTGGGGGCCGATGATCGTGGGTCACGCCCATCCCGTGGTGGTGGAGGCGATCTGCCGGGCGGCGGAAAAGGGGTGCTCCTTCGGCGCACCGACCCCCGGAGAGACGTCGCTGGCCCAAAAGATCATCGACCGTTTTCCCGGCATGGAGATGGTGCGGCTGGTCAACTCCGGGACCGAGGCGGTGATGAGCGCGGTGCGTCTGGCCAGGGCGGCGACGGGTCGGGATGGGATCGTCAAGTTCGAGGGGTGTTATCATGGCCACGCCGATGGGCTGCTGGTGGCGGCGGGTTCCGGGGCGGCCACCTTCGGGGTGCCCACCTCTCCGGGGACCACACGGGCCGCGGCCCGGGACACCCTGGTGTTGCCTTACAACGATCTGGCCGCGGTGGAGGGGTTGTTGGGGGCGCGGGGCGAGGAGATCGCGGCCATTCTGGTGGAGCCGGTGGCGGGCAACATGGGCTGCGTGCCGCCCGGGCCGGGTTTTCTGGCGGGGTTGCGCCGGGCCTGCGACGCAAGCGGGACCCTGTTGATTTTTGACGAGGTGATGACCGGCTTCCGGGTGGACAAGGGGGGAGCGCAGACGTTGTATGGCGTTCGTCCGGATTTGACCACCCTCGGCAAGATCATCGGCGGCGGTCTGCCGGTCGGGGCGTATGGTGGTTCACGGGCGCTGATGGAGCGAATCGCCCCCTCCGGTCCGGTCTATCAGGCGGGCACCCTCTCCGGCAACCCGTTGGCGGTGGCCGCCGGCATGGCCACGTTGACGCTGCTGGAGGCGCCAGGGGTGTATGAAACCTTGGCCCGCAGGACGGAACGGCTGACCGATGGCCTGAAGGAGGTGTTGCGGGGGGCCGATATTCCCTGTTGCGTCCATCGGGTCGGTTCCATGTTCGGCCTGTTTTTCACCGCTGGCGTGGTGGAGAATTTCGCCGACGCCGCCGCCTGCGACCTCCACCGTTTCAATCAATGGTTTCACGGCATGCTGGCGGCCGGAATTTACCTGGCTCCCAGCGCCTTCGAGGCGGGTTTCGTCTCGTTGGCCCATGACGACGCCCTGCTGGACCAGACCCTCTCCGCCGCCGCCCGCGTGGCGCGGAGTCTGTGACCTGGATTTCAGTCGCGGCGAGGAGGGACCTGAGTTCCAGGGGGAAGGGATTCCCCCTGGATTTTTTTCAGGTGGTTATTTGCACTTGTTGAAATCGGCTCTGGCGCCATCGCAAAAGTTGGCCCCTTTGGGATCGGCGGCCCCGGCGTCGTTGAACCCGCCCACCAGCGCGGCTCCCTTGAACTTGGCCTTGATGATCTTGGATTTGGTGATGTCGGTGCGATCGTTGGGACACGCTTTGGCGGCTTCGGCGGCACACGCCTCCTGGGTGGTGGCCTCCTTGTCCTTGTCGCAGCCCTGCTTGCCGTCACACTTGGCGTAGGAAGTCGCCTCCTGACCAGCGCAGGCGGTTCTGGTATAGCTGATGACACAATCACCGGCTGTGGCGGCTCCGGCCATTCCGAGGACCATCAGGGCAGAGAAAAGGGCGAGGGAAGATTTTTTCATGGGGCGCGGCTCCTTGGCGACAGAGGTTTGTTGAATGATTTTTCAGATTAATGAATGCCTTCCCGAAAGTCCAGTCCGACCGGAATTTTTTTGATTTTGTCAATTTGTGGGTAGGAATCGATAATTGGAATGGATTTTGCAAACTCAAGGTTGCACGGATGGTTTGTTGACCCATCTTTCCAATGATCACGAACCACCACAGGTCAAAGAGAATGTCCCATCAAATCCTGATCGCGTCTCTGTCCGGCAATGGATGATCCTGTCTGCCCCCAGTGTGGTGGCGCCATTGACCTGGACGTTGAGCAACAGGCCACTGCCGGGAGCACGGTTCTTTGTCAACGGTGCGACGCGCCCGTCGCGCTTCAAGTGCGCAAAAGGGCTGCGTCGCAGCCCACCTCCAAGGCGTTGCAGCTCTTTCTCGCCCATTGCCGGGAGACCACCCCCAAGCAGGATACCGCTTTCGACGCCGCCCGCGTGCGTCGCTTCGAGAGTTATCTGGCCGAGCACGATCTGACCTTGCAGGCGGTGCAGACGGGTCATGTCAAGGCGTTTCTGGAGTGGATCGCCAGCACCGACGGCCCGGAATTCAGCGGTGGGTTCGAAACCACCCTGATGGCGTTTTTTCAGGTGTTGCAGCGAAAAGGATTCGTGACCGTCAATCCCATGGCGGGCCGCAGCAGGAAAAAGGCGCGCCTGGAACCCCTGGATACGACCGGATTGTCCGAGGCGTTGCGCGTCTTCGTCGTCCAGCAGGAGAGCGGCGGCCTCACCGAAAACCTCAAGTTCGATCTCCGCAGATTGCAGGTTCTGGAACGGTTCTTAAGTGACAGAGGGAAGGGGATTCCCACCGCTGGAGAGCAGGATATCATCGATTTCATGGATGAAATCGATAAGAGTTACCCCCCGAAGCAGGCCTGCGGCTTCGCCATCTCCCTGCAGGAACTTTATGGTGTGTTGGTGCAGGTCGGTCTGTTGGCGACCAGCCCGGAACCGCCCGGCTTTTCCCAGCGTCGGGAGATGGCGGATCTGATTCTGCACTCCCAGGAGGCGGGTCAGGCGACGGAGACCGGCCTGCGGCAACTGCGTCGCAGCATCCAGAAAATCCGGGACTGGCGTGTGGTGTTCCTTGTGACCGCCACGCTGGTGGTGGGTTTCGGGGGATTTCTCGGCTATCAGCTGCTTTCCCACAGTGCCCGCCAGATCGGGGAGCCGGAGGCGTTGCCCGCCAGGGTGGTCCAGCCGACCCGCGAGCCTGCGGCCGAACCGGAACCCATGAAGGCGCAACCGGAGCAGAGGGAAAAGGAAAGACTGGAGCAGGAGCGGACCGGACGGGAGAAAGAGGCGCGGGAAAAGCTGGAGAAGGAAAAGCTGGAAAAGGAAAAACTGGAACAGGAAAAGCTGGAAAAGGAACGGGTCGAGCAGGAAAAGCTGGAAAAGGAAAAGCTGGAGAAGGAAAAGCTGGAAAAGGAAAAACTGGAAAAGGAACGGATCGACCAGGAAAAGTCAGTCAAGGCGGCTCCCAGGGTGGCGCCGCAGGAGCAAAATTGCATCGAGGGCGATTGCCGCAACGGTATCGGGACCTATCTGTACTCCGATGGTGCCCGATACATGGGGCAGTGGGAAAACGGCAAGATGCATGGGGAGGGACAGTTTCTGTTCTCGTCCGGCAGGACGTTCAAGGGCAAGTGGAAAAAGGGTCGCTTGACGGCGATCTTCAATCAGACACCGGACAAGGTGATTCAATGAGCGCCACGGAGACGACCGGTCTGGTGGAAGCGCTGCGGGTCTTCGCCAGGGAACGGGAGTGGGAAACCTTTCACCGGTCCAAGAATCTGGCCATGGCGCTCAGTGTGGAAGTGGCGGAGATCGTGGAACTGTTTCAGTGGTTGACCCTGGATGAGAGTGACCAGCTCAACCGGAGGCAACTGGCGGCCCTGGAAGAGGAGATCGGCGATGTCATGATCTATCTGACCATGCTGGCCGGTCGCCATCAACTGGACCCTTTGGCCGCGGCCTGGCGCAAACTGGCCATCAACCGGGGGAAGTATCCGGCGGATCTGGTGCGGGGCAAGGCGCTCAAGGCGGCGGAATATCAAACGTGCAATTCAACGATACAGAGGACAAATGAGTAGATCGGTTCGATCATGGTCTGTGGTTGGGGTGCTGACGCTGGTGGTGGCGGTATCCGTTCAGGGGTGTGTGAATGCGAAATTGGAGAATCCCAGGTATGGCAAGAATATTGGGGTTGCCAGTTCTCTGCGGGAACCTTTGGAGATCGTGGAGAGACCTGGTGAGGGGTGGCGTCAACTCCCTCTGCAGGTCGCCCCCCCGGTCCACAATCGGCGGGAGATCGGCAAGGGTGCGACCTGGTATCGCAAGCCCGCGTGGTATCGCAAGGCTTCCCAACAGGGAGACGCCGAATCGCGGTACAATCTTGGACAGATGTACTACCAGGGCAAAGGGGTGCCAAAGGATGAAAAAATGGCGGCCTTCTGGTTGCGCAAGTCGGCGGAGAAGCATTTTGCCGCGGCTCAGTTCGGTCTGGCTGTTCTGCATGAACTGGGTCAGGGGGTTCCTCAGGACGCTCGGGAGGCGGCGAAGTGGTATCTCAGGGCGGCTGAACAGGGTTCCACGCCGGCCCAGTTCAACCTGGCTCTCCTGTACGACAAGGGATTGGGGGTGGCGCGGGATCCCGGGGAGGCGGCGCGCTGGTACAAGGAGTCCGCGCATCAGTGGGATGCCGACGCGCAGTACAACCTGGGGTTGATGCATGCCCTGGGTCAGGGGGTGGCGCAGGATTACCAGGAGGCGGCGAAGTGGTATCTCAACGCGGCCCGGCAGGGGCAGGCGCTGGCCATGAACAATCTCGGCGTGTTGTATTACCATGGCCAGGGTGTGGCGCAGGACGACCAGGAGGCGGCCAGGTGGTTTCTGGAGGCCAACCGCAAGGGGAACGAACTGGCCTGGAGCAATCTTGGCGTGCTCTATTATCTGGGTCGGGGTGTGGAGCGGAACTACCAGGAGGCGGCCAGGCGTTATCTCAAGGCGGCGGAGCAGGGGGATGTCCATGCCCGGTACGCCCTGGGGGTGATGCACGCCGATGGCCAGGGGGTGCCTCAGAGCGACCGGGAGGCGGCCGGCTGGTTTCGCAAGGCGGCGGAGCAGGGGGATGCCGCGGCCTGGTACAGGTTGGCCATGATGAGCTTCCGCGGGCGTGGCGTGGCGCAGGATGACCAGGAGGGGGCCAGGTGGTTGCTCAAGGTGGCCGGGAAGGGGGACGCCCAACTCCAGCACGACGTTGGCGCTTTGTATGCGAAAGGTCGTGGTGTGCCCAGGGATGACCAGGAGGCGCGCAACTGGTTTCTCAAGTCCGCCGGGCAGGGCCATGTGGAAGCCCAGTTCAATCTCGGGGTGATCTTCGCCCGGGGGCTGGGGGTGCCACGGGATGACCAGGAGGCCATGAAGTGGTTTCAGGCCGCGGCCAGACAGGGACATGCGGGGGCGCAAAACAATCTGGGGGTCAGGGATTACGAGTCGGAAGCGTACCAGGAGGCCGCGCAGAACTTCCAGGCCGCCGCCGCACAGGGGGAACCGGTCGCCGAATACAATCTTGGTCTGTTTTACGAGCGGGGTTTGGGGGTCGGGAGGGATTACCAGCAAGCCTACCGCTGGTTGCATCAGGCTGTCACCCACGGCTACAAGCCCGCCCTGGTTGTCCGGGATGAGGTCGCCGCCCGTCTCTCCCCGGAGCAACTCGCCCGGATTGACGTTCCGCCACCGGGCGACAAACAATAGCCGGTCTTCCGGTCCGGGTGGCCGGTGCCGCGCCGGGGAGGCGCTCCACCGCCGCCCCAGGCATGGTCGGCTTGCAACGGGGTTGGACACCCTGGAATTTCTCATGCTACACTGATGCAAGATGCTTTACTTTTGCGATTGTGATCGGGCATGAATGAATTTTTGCACACTGTCGAGAAGGCGACCGGCTGCGCGGAGCTGCGCAGCCGGTCTCTGGATACCCTGCAGGTCAATCTCGGACTGCAATGCCTTCTGGAGTGCCGTCATTGCCACCTGGGCGCCTCTCCGCGCCGCAAGGAGATGATGAGCCAGAGCGTCATGGAGCAAATTCTCGCCTGGCTGCGGAGCTCGGAGTGCCGCTCGGTGGACCTCACCGGAGGCACCCCGGAGCTCCATCCCCGCTTCCGCCACTTCATCACCGCGTTGCGCGCCCGGGACATTCAGGTCCAGGTGCGCACCAACCTGACCGTCTATCAGGAACCCGGCATGACGGATCTGGTCCGCTTCCTCGGAGAGATGCAGGTGGGATTGGTGGGGTCCCTGCCCTGCTACCTGGAAAAAAACGTCGACGCCCAACGGGGCGCGGGGATCTTTCAACGTTCCATCGAGGCCATACGGCTTCTCAACCGATACGGTTACGGCATTCATCCCCAATGGCCCCTGCTTTTGGTCTACAATCCCTCCGGTCCCTCCCTGCCGCCAGACCAGACCACGCTGGAAGCGACCTATCGGGAGGTGTTGAAAAGTCAATACGACCTGTTTTTCACCCGGCTCCTCACCATCACCAACATGCCCATTGGCCGGTTTCAAGCCCAACTGCGGCGTCAGGGAGAGGAGGGGGCCTACATGACCACCTTGCAAAAGGCGTTCAATCCGGGCACCCTGCCCGGACTCATGTGCCGCAACCAGATCAGCGTGCGTTGGGATGGACGGTTGTTCGATTGCGATTTCAATCTGGCGTTGGACAAGCCCCTGCTGACCGGCAACCCCTGTGTCAAGGAACTGTCCCCCATTCTGGCAAGCCGCCCCATCGCCACCGGCAATCATTGTCTGGCCTGCACCGCCGGGGCCGGATCGTCCTGTTCAGGCGCTCTGCTGGTGTGACCCGCGATGAACCATAGCCAAATCCATCAATTGCAGGCCTCCTATTCACAGGAGCAGGACCGGGTGCTGTTGCGCATCAACACCTCGGACCACGCGGAATTCCGTTTCTGGCTGACGCGGCGTTTTGTCCAGCGTTTCTGGCGGGTCCTGCGCAACCATCTGGAAAATCAGCACCAGATCGCAGGTGTTGATCCCAACTCCCGCGCCGCCCTTCTGGAGTTCATGCACCACAGCGCCACCTCCCAGACGGATTTCGACGCCCCCTACCAGGAAACGGCCGATACCGTCACCCCTCTGGGGCGGGAACCCATCGTGGTCACCCAGGCCGGCATCCGGCCCGTGCCGGACAGCGAGGAGCTGTCCATGGTCAGTCTGCATCCCGAAGAGGGGTACGGCATCGAATTGGCCATGGACACACAGCTTATGCATGGTTTTTGCAAGCTGCTGGCGGACGCCATGGCCCACTCCGAATGGGATCTGGATCTGGGGTTTGCCCACATTCCGCGCAACGAAGAGGTCATCACCCAGGGAGGACAACTGTTGCACTGATCCTGAACACCAGGCCGGACGCCAAAAAAAGCGCTCGGGCAGAACAGAGGAAGGATTGCTTCCATGGGATACGAAGAGTATTTTCAATCCACCACAACGCAACCACATCGGGGATTTTATGCAGATCACTGTTGAAAAAACGGGCACTTTTGACCGCACCGTTACTGTCCGCTTCGAGGCCGACCAGGTCAATCAACAACTGGACCAGGAGTTGCAACGTCTGGCCAGTACCGTCAAACTGCCAGGATTCCGTCCCGGCAAGATTCCCAGAAAACATCTGGAAGCCCGTTTCTGGGAACATCTGGTGGCCACGGTGACTGAAAACCTGTTGCGGGAGAGCTATCCCAAGGCCCTCAAGGAACACGCCCTGATGCCCGCGGACGAACCGGAGATGAACCTGGGGGAATTGAAACGGGATGCGGGTTTTGTCTATGTGGCCAACATGCAGATCGTCCCGGAGGTGGCACCCGAGGGCTATCAGGGTCTGGAGCTGACCAGACGGGTGGCCGAGGTGACGGAGAGCGATCTGGATCTGGCTCTGGAAAAGGTGCGGGAACAGCATGTCCGCTTCGAACCGGTGGAAGGGGTCCAGGCCAAAACGGGAGATCAGGTGGTGCTGAATTTCGCCGGCTTCGTGGATGGAGAGGCGTTCGAGGGGGGCACGGCGGATGATTACGTCCTGGAACTGGGCAGTGGTCGTTTCATTCCAGGGTTCGAGGATCAGCTCGTCGGCGTCGGTGTCGGCGAGGAGCGGGAGGTGAATGTCAGCTTCCCGGAACAGTACGGCGCTCCCCATCTGGCCGGCAAGGCGGCCCGGTTCAAATGTACCGTCACGGAGATCCGCGAACGGGTTCTGCCGCCCCTCGACGACGACCTGGCCACACTGGTCAATATCCAGGAAGGGGGATTGGCGAAACTCCGGGAAGAGATCCGGGAGAGTCTGGAGGAGGAGTCCCAACGCGCCACGGAGCGCCTGTTGCAACGGCAGATCCACAAGCTGGTTCTGGCGGCCAATCCCATGGAGTTGCCGGAAAAACTGGTGGCCAGGGAGCAGCACTCCATGGTGGAATACGCCAAGCGGGAGTATCAGTCCAAAGGGATGGACCCGGAAAAGGTCGGCTTGACCGATGAGGTCATGGCCGCCGGTTTCAAGGAGGCGGCCACCAAACGGGTCACTCTCGGCATGCTGCTGGGCGCCATCGCCGCCCGGGAGCAGTTGCAGGTGGACGACGCCAGGGTGGCCCGGCGCATCAACCAGATCGCCGCCTCCTATGGCCCCCAGGCGCAAAATTTCCGCAAATGGTTGCAGCAGGATAAAAACCGCATGGAAGAGATTCGTGATACCGTGCTTGAGGACCAGGTGATTCACTGGATCATTCAACAGGGGGTGGTGACGGAAGAGCGCTGCACCTTGACGGAACTGGCCGACATGAGCGACGAAAAGTAGTCTTGCCCGAAACGTTCGCCTGGTTACACCTTTCAAGAATAAGGAATGACATCGCAATGAATCTGGTTCCAATGGTGATAGAAACCACCAACCGGGGGGAACGGGCGTATGACATCTACTCCCGCCTCCTGAAAGAACGGGTGGTGTTTTTGGTGGGTCCGGTCAACGATCAATCCGCCAATCTGGTCATTGCCCAACTGCTCTTTCTGGAATCGGAAAATCCTGAGAAGGATATCCACTTCTACATCAACAGTCCCGGGGGGTTGGTGACCGCGGGCATGGCGATTTACGACACCATGGAGTTCATCCGTCCGGATGTCAGCACCCTGTGCATCGGTCAGGCCGCCAGCATGGGTGCGGTGTTGCTGGCCGCCGGAAAGAAAGGCAAGCGCCTGCTGCTGCCCAATTCCAGGGTGATGATCCATCAGCCCTCCGGCGGGTTCCAGGGGCAGGCCGAGGACATTCAGATTCATGCCAAGGAAATGTTGCGCATCCGGGAACGTTTGAACCAGATTCTTGCCAAACATACCGGACAGACCGTGCGGCGCATTGCCAGGGATGTGGACCGTGACTATTTTCTGGAGGCCAACGAGGCGTGCGAGTACGGTCTGGCGGACCGGGTGATCGAGCAGCGGGAGCTGCCCAAAGCCGACTCCGAAGCGTGACCAGTCTGTGGTTGTGTAATAATATCGGTTACTAAAGAACGAGACAAAATCCATGGCGAAAAAAATTACGGATCCGGGAAACGTCCTCCACTGTTCCTTTTGTGGAAAAACGCAACACGAAGTGAAAAAGCTCATTGCGGGTCCTTCGGTTTTCATCTGCAATGAATGTGTTGAGCTGTGCCGGGATATCATCAAGGAAGAGAAGACCGACGGCGGCTCCCTCAAGAAACGCTCCGGCATTCCGGTGCCGCAGGAGATCAAGAACATCCTGGATGAATACGTCGTTGGCCAGGAGAAGGCGAAAAGAATCCTCTCCGTCGCGGTTTACAACCACTACAAACGGCTGGAGAGCCGCGCCAACGGCCCCAAGGAGGAGGTGGAGATCGCCAAGAGCAATCTCCTGCTGATCGGTCCCACCGGCTGCGGCAAGACCCTGCTGGCCCAGACCCTGGCGCGCATCCTGGATGTCCCCTTCACCATCACCGACGCCACCACCCTCACCGAGGCCGGCTATGTCGGGGAGGATGTGGAGAACATCATTCTGCGCCTTTTGCAGGCCGCGGACAACGACGTGGAGAAGGCGCAACGGGGCATTGTCTTCATCGACGAGATTGACAAGATCTCCCGCAAATCGGAGAATCCCTCCATCACCCGGGACGTTTCCGGGGAGGGGGTCCAGCAGGCCCTGTTGAAGATCATCGAAGGGACCATCGCCAGCGTTCCGCCCCAGGGGGGTCGCAAGCATCCCCAGCAGGAGTACCTGCAGGTGGATACCACCAATATCCTCATCATCTGTGGCGGGGCTTTCAACGGCCTGGAAAAGGTGATCGAACGCCGCTCCAACAAGCATCACGGCATCGGCTTCGGGGCGGAGGTGAAAACCGGGGATTCGAGCAAAAAGGTGAATGAACTGCTCGCCATGCTGGAACCGGAAGATCTGTTGCAGTTCGGTCTGATCCCCGAGTTCGTCGGTCGTCTGCCCGTGGTCGCCACCCTGGAGGAGCTGGATCAGGACGCCCTGATCAAGATCATGCGGGAACCCAGAAACGCCCTGCTGAAGCAATACAGCAAACTGTTGTCCATGGAGGGGGTGGTGCTGACCTTCACGGACGAGGCCGTGCGCGCCGTGGCCAAAAAGGCCATCAAGCACAAGACCGGCGCCCGTGGTCTGCGCGCCATTCTGGAATCGGTGCTGCTGGGGGTCATGTTCGACATCCCCTCCATCCCCGGTGTCACGGAAGTGGTGATCAACCAGGAGTGCATCGAGAACAAGGCGGAACCGCTCCTCATCTATGAGGATGCCCCATGCGAGCTTCAGGCCTGAACCGGAACCACCAGGGAGAGTTTAATCCAAATGCCCAATCCCAAGGATTTTTTCGCCACCCAACTGGTGCGCATTCCCGTATTGCCGTTGCGTGACATCGTGGTTTTCCCCCATATGATCGTGCCCCTGTTCGTCGGACGGGAACGGTCCATCCGCGCCCTGGATTCGGTGACGGGCAAGGAAGAGAGTCGCCAGATTCTGCTGGTCGCCCAAAAGAACGCCACCTCCGACAACCCGGAACAGGAGGAGATCCATACCATCGGCGTGGTGGGGACCATCCTGCAGGTGCTGAAGCTGCCGGACGGCACCGTCAAGATCCTGGTGGAAGGGGGACGGCGGATGCAGATCCGGCGTTATTTCCAGAAGGACCCCTATTATCTGGTGGAGGGGCGCTACCTGGAGGACGAGCCTTGCGACACCACCGAGAGCCAGGCGTTGATGCGTTCGGTGATCGAGCAGTTCGACAGTTACGCCAAGCTCAACAAGAAGGTGGCCCCGGAAGTGATCATGACCTTCCAGTCCATCCACGACGCTGGCCGCCTGGCGGACATCGTGGCCACCCATGTGGCCCTCAAGGTGTCGGACAAGCAGGAACTCCTGGAGATCCCCACCGTCAGTGGCCGTCTGGAGCGGCTGCTGCTGGCCCTGGAGCAGGAGATCGACGTGCTTCAGGTGGAAAAACGGGTCCGTGGCCGGGTCAAACGGCAGATGGAGAAAAGCCATCGGGATTACTACCTGAACGAGCAGATGAAGGCCATCCAGAAGGAACTGGGTGACCGGGACGAGGACAAGGACGAGATCAACGAGCTGGCGGAGAAGATCGCCTCCGTGGGCATGAGCGAAGAGGCCAGGAAAAAGGCCGAATCGGAGCTGAAGAAGCTCAAGCAGATGGCCCCCATGTCCGCCGAGGCCACGGTGGTGCGCAATTACGTGGATTGGCTGGTCAGCCTCCCCTGGAGCAAGACCACGGAGATCAAGCACGACCTGACCCGCGCGGAAGAGATCCTGGAAGAGGACCACTGGGGTCTGGAAAAGGTCAAGGAGCGCATCCTGGAACAGCTCGCGGTGCAACTGAAGGTGGAAAAGATCAAGGGGCCGATCCTCTGTCTGGTGGGTCCCCCCGGCGTGGGGAAGACCTCTCTGGCCAAATCCATCGCCCGGGCTTCGGGACGGGAGTACGTGCGCATCTCCCTGGGGGGCATCCGGGACGAGGCGGAGATCCGTGGTCATCGCCGCACCTACATCGGCTCCCTGCCCGGCAAGATCATCCAGTCCATGAAGAAGGCCGGTTCCAACAACCCCCTGTTCCTGTTGGACGAGATCGACAAGGTGGGGTCGGACTTCCGGGGCGATCCCTCCTCGGCGCTGCTGGAGG
>JADGCR010000149.1 GCA_015228895.1 Magnetococcales bacterium | reverse complement strand
GGCCCGGTGGCCATGCCCCCTCCCCTGGGCGCCCGTGGGTGGCCCGTGGTATCGGCCCAGGAGATGTTCGCGGCCGCCATCGACCTGTGGATCGGCGCCAAGGGGGGACGGGGGTGCGACCTGGCCATCATGACCGCCGCGGTGGCCGATTTCCGACCCGCGTCGCGGGCGGCGGAAAAGCTCAAGAAACAGGACGGCCAGGAACACATGCACCTCTCGCTGACCAGGAATCCCGACATTCTGGCGCTCCTGTCCGCCTGGTCGGGGGTTCTGGTCCATGGCCGGAGGCGGGGGGTGATCGGCTTCGCCGCGGAAACCGGCGACGCCGTGCGCAAGGGGCGGGAAAAACTGGCCCGCAAACGGTGCGACCTGCTGGTGGTCAACGACGTGGCCGCTCCGGAGTGCGGTTTCGGCGCGGATACCAACGCCGTCACCCTGATCGGTCGCGACGGACGGGAAGAGGTGTGGCCCCTGCTGCCCAAGGAGGCGGTGGCAAGCCGTCTGATCCAGGTGGCCGCCGCGCTGCTTGACACTTAGACAACCATAATCAACATGACGACTCAACCAGACCCGCTCATTCCCATCCATGTGCTGCCTCACGGCGCCGGAATCCCCCTGCCCCGCTACATGACCCCCGGTTCGGCGGGCATGGATCTCATGGCCGCCACCACCGGGGCCGTCACCCTGGCGCCAGGGGGCAGGGCGTTGCTGCCAACCGGCCTGACCCTGGAGATCCCCACCGGGTGGGAGGCGCAGATCCGACCCCGCTCCGGTTTGGCGTTCAAGCATGGGGTCACCGTCCTGAACGCCCCCGGCACCATCGACTCGGATTACCGGGGGGAGGTGGGCGTTCTGCTGATCAATCTGGGTGGGGAGCCGTTCACCATCCAGCGTGGCGATCGAATCGCGCAAATGGTGGTGGCCCGGATCGGAATGGCGGCGTGGCAGCCGGCCTCCGGTCTGGAGCCCAGTGAACGGGGTACCGGGGGATTTGGACACACGGGTCGCTGAAAGCGGCTCCGCCAGACAGAAGGGGGAGAACGAAATCATGCTGAAATTTTCCAAAAAACTGCTGTACGCCATCGAGGCGGTCACGGACATCGCCTACAACTCGGCGGGGGAGCCGGTGCAGATCCGCGAGGTGACCAGTCGCCAGGGGGTGCCGCAACGCTACCTGGAACAGGTGATGCAGCGTCTGGTCAAGGCGGGGATTCTCAAGGGGGTGCGGGGACCACGGGGGGGCTACCTGCTGGGCAAGGAAAAATCGCGCATCACCGTGGGGGACATCGCCCGGGTGGTCATGGACGTGAACGAGGCCGAGGAGTCGGGGCTGCCCCCCGACACGGCCACCGGTCCCATCGGCATGCAGGTCATCCGTCCCTTGTGGGGGGAGTTCCAGGAAAAGATCCTGCTGATGATGGACACCATCACCATCGAGGAGCTGACCACCCGCGCCTTCCACAACGGCGTGCCCAGCGAGAGTTCCAACCGGATCACCTATTCCATCTGATGACGGACGCTCCCACAGGTGTTTTGCTGATCGGCGCCGGGGGTCTGGGATGCGCCGCGGCCCTGGCTTTGACCATGGGGGGGATCCCCCGTCTTGGCCTGGCGGACCCGGACGGGGTCTCCCTCTCCAACCTGCATCGACAGATCCTCTATCGAAGCGCGGACATCGGGACCGCCAAGGTGCGATGCGCCGCCCGGCGTCTGGAAGAACTGGCCCCCGGCCTGCGCGTCGATCTTCATCCCCGGCGGCTCGACACCGTCGAGGCGATTGCCGGGATCGCCCGCGGATACGCCGTGACCATCGACGCCTCGGACAATTTCATCACCCGGTTCGCGGCCAACGACGCCGCCATCCGGGAGGGGTTCACCCTGGTGCATGGCGCGGCCATCGGCTTTGTCGGACAACTGATGACCATCACCCCCGGAGCGTGCGCCTGTCTCCGCTGTCTGTTCACCGCCCCACCCGCGACGGATGGCCCCACCTGCCAAAACGAAGGGGTTCTGGGTCCGCTGGTCGGCGAGGTGGGCTGGCTCATGGCCATGGAGGCCATAAAGGTGCTGCGTGGCGTTGGGCACCCCCTGCGCAACCGCATGTTGACCCTGGATCTGCTGACCGGAAAACGTCGCGCCATCCAGGTCCCTCTCAATCCCCGGTGTCTGTGCGCGAGCCGACGGCACTCTTGAACGCGAGAACGAAACAATGCGCCGAGCGACCTTCTTCCAGGATATCACCGCGACCATCGGCAACACCCCCATGGTCCGCATCAACCGGCTGACCGGGGGCATGAACGCGGAACTCCTCGCCAAACTGGAGTTCTTCAATCCCATGGGTTCCAGCAAGGACCGCATCGCCCTGGCCATGATCCAGGCGGGGGAACGGGATGGCTCCATCGACGCCTCCACCGTGGTGATCGAACCCACCTCCGGCAATACCGGCATCGCCCTGGCGGGCATCTGCGCCGCCAAGGGTTTGCGCCTCATCCTCACCATGCCCGACTCCATGTCCAAGGAGCGGCGCAAACTGTTCCGGCTGTTGGGGGCGCAGGTGGTCCTCACCCCGGCCCAGGAGGGGATGCGCGGCGCCATAAGAAAGGCGGAAGAACTGCTCAAAAAGGAGCGGAAAGGGTTCATGCCCAATCAGTTCGACAATCCCGCCAACCCCCTGGCCCATGCCCAGACCACAGCCAGGGAGATCCTCGCGGATACGGGGGGTCGTCTGGACATCCTGGTCGCCGGGGTGGGCACGGGCGGCACCATCACCGGCATTGCCCTGACCCTGCGCCAGACCCTCCCCAAGGTGTGGGTGGTGGCGGTGGAACCGGAAAACTCCCCGGTCCTCTCCGGGGGCATGCCCGGTCCCCACAAGATTCAAGGCATCGGGGCCGGCTTCATCCCCAAGGTGCTGGATCCGGAGTGCATCGACGAAACCGTCCGCGTCACCGACGAGGCGGCGATCTCCATGGCGCAGCAACTGGCCGCCAGGGAGGGGATCTCCTGCGGCATCTCCAGCGGAGCCGCCATGGCCGCCGCCCTGCGGGTCGCCCAACGTCCCGAATTCCACCACAAGCGCGCGGTGGTGATCCTGCCGGATACCGCGGACCGCTATCTCTCCACCGATCTGTGCCCGTGACCACCCCCTCCTGGGCGGAACGCTACTCCCGCCAGATTCTGCTCAAGGAGATCGGCGGCAAGGGACAGCGCCTTCTGGCCCAGGCCAGGGTGGGCATCGTCGGGGCGGGACCCGCGGGCCGGAACGCCCTGCTCTATCTGGCGGCGGCGGGGGTGGGAGAGCTGCGCGTGGCCGACGCCGCGCTCCCCGTCGCCGCCACTTCCCAGGCCCTCTCCCTGAACCCGACCCTCAGGATCGTTCCCGATCCCCTGCCCCTCGCCCCCTCCTGGATGGCCGGTCTGGATCTGATCCTGGCGTGCGACCACCCCCTGGACCGGCTCAATCCCATGGCCACGCAACTGGGAAAGCCGCTGCTTGCGACCTGGATCACCCACCATGGCACCTGCTGGATCGCCGGTTCACGCGCGGGCCGGGACCGGAGCCTCCCCTGTCTGGCCTGCCCCCCTCCCCCCGTGGAGGACGACGCTCTCCCCCCGGACCCCGCCAGAGAGGCCCTCGCCACCCTCTGGCACCCGGTCGCCGGGACGATCCTGGCGGGAGAGGCCCTCATGGCCCTGCTGGATCTCGGCAAACAGGAGGTCTGGACCACCCTGCTCGCCCACGACGCGCTGCACGGTGTCTACCAACGCCTGCCCCACGCCAAAGACCCCCACTGTCCGGTGTGCGCCCACCGGGTCACCCCTTGAGAAGCCGATCCGCCATGAAAGACGAAACAGACGAAAGCATCGACATCACTTCCGCCACCTGCCCCATGACCTTCGTGCTGGTCAAACTGAAACTGGAGACCATGACCCCGGGTCAACGTCTCCGGGTGCGGCTCAACGGCGGGGAACCCCTGGACAACCTCCCCCGAACCCTGGCGGACGAAGGGTGTCTGGTCTCCCCTCCCTGGCGCGACGGGAACGCCTTTGGCATGCTGGTGACCAAACCGTAAAAAGTGACGAATTTTGTCAGCAACCGCCCAATTCTGTCAGTCACACAGGCCGGCCCCCCGCGGCAACCGTCCCGGCGCGGAGCCGCCTCGTCCAGTCGCGACACCATTTTTTGATTGCTTTTTCCGTCAGGTCGCGTATGGTATAGCGCTTGCGTAATCACTGATTAAGAGATGAAGGGCAACGCACCTTCCATAGATTGAGCAATTTATCCGACAGGTTTTTTTCTGTCAAACCACCATTCCAAGGAGAACGCACATGCGCACCATTCGTAAACAAGCCGGTTTCACCCTGATCGAACTGATGATCGTCATCGCCATCATCGGCGTCCTGGCGGCTGTGGCCATTCCCGCCTATCAGGACTACATCGCCCGCGCCCAGGCCTCTGAAGGTGTTTCGCTGATGGCCGGACTGAAGACCGCGGTCTCGGAAGCCTATCAGGACTCCGGCACCATGCCGACCCTCGCTTCCCTCTCCGGCGTCCAGACCTCCGGCAAATATGTCTCCGCCATCACCTTCACCACCTCCGCCGGCTCCTCGCTGACCATCAACGCGGCCTACAAGGCCACCGGCGTGAACGCCGGCATCGCCTCCACCAACCTGCAGCTCTCCACCACGGACGGCGGCAAGACCTGGACCTGCGCCTCCGCGACCACCAACGGCATTCCGGCGGCCTATCTGCCTGGAACCTGCAAATAATCGCGGTCGCCCCCTGGCAGCACCTTTAAAACCGCTCCCCTCCCCGGGGAGCGGTTTCATGCGGATTCCCCCCCTTGCCGGCAGAATCAATCATGCACTCCATCACCCAACGCCTCGCCGCCGAACTCGCGGTCCAGGAACGACAAGTCGTGGCCGCCATCGCCCTGCTGGACGAAGGGGCGACGGTCCCGTTCATCGCCCGCTACCGCAAGGAGGTCACGGAGGGACTGACCGACATCCATCTCCGACTGCTGTTCGAGCGTCTGGCGGTGTTGCGGGAACTGGAAGCCCGACGGGCCACCGTGCTGGAGAGCGTCCGCGAGCAGGGAAAACTCACCCCGGAGCTGGAACGCGCCCTGCTGACCGCCGAAACCCGCACCCGCATCGAGGATCTCTACCTCCCCTTTCGTCCCAAGCGCCACACCAAGGCCGCCATGGCCATGGAAGCCGGTCTGGAGCCTTTGGCCCAGGCGCTGCTGCGCGACCCCACCCTGACTCCCGAACAGGCGGCGATCCCCTTCGTCGCGCCGGAAAAGGGGATCACCGATGCGGCTCTCGCCCTGGAAGGGGCCAGGGAGATCCTGCTGGAACGGTTCGGGGAGGTGCCGGAACTGGTGGGCGCGCTGCGAGGGCTGTTGTGGGAGCAGGGGGTGTTCGGCTCCAAACCGGTGAAGGGCCAGGAGGAGAAAGGGGCCAAATTCAGCGACTATTTCGCCGCCGGAGAGTCCTTGCAGAGGCTGCCCGGCCATCGGCTTCTGGCCATGCTGCGGGGCCAGGAGGAGGGGGTTTTGCGTCTCTCCCTGGACCACCCGGAGGAGCTGAACGAGTCCTTAAG
>JADGCR010000148.1 GCA_015228895.1 Magnetococcales bacterium | reverse complement strand
CATCGACTTCCGGCATGTTGACATCCGAGAGGATGAGCTGGCAACGGTGGCCGGCCAGCCACTCCAGGGCCTCACGACCGTTATCCACCACCTCGACCCGATGTCCCGCGCGGCTCAGAATGGCCAGAGCCAACTGGCGGTGATCGGGCCGATCTTCCACCAACAACAGATGGCGGCTTTCGCAGACCGTTTCTTTCCGGGAAGCGCGTTCTTCTCCGGAATCGCCCAGTTTCAAGGCGGTGGCCAGAGCCTGCACCAGATGGCTGCGCAACAGGGGTTTCACCAGACGACCCCGCACGTCGAGAGCGGTGCAGAGGGGATTCCCCTCCCGCTGCTTCTCCCCCACCGGGGAGAGAAGCAGGGTGGGCTGAAAGGGTCCCAGGGCACACAGCGCCAGGGCCAGGGCTTCGTCCGCATCCTGCAGCATCGGGGCGTCCAGCAGCAGCAGATGAAAATCCCCTCCTTTCTGCCGGGCCTCCAGCAGGGTGTCGTGCAAGGCCGCCGCGCAATCCACCTCCGTCACCTCCGCACCCCAGATCCGCAAGGGGTGGCACAGCAGATGACGCGCCGTGGCGTGGCGTTCCGCGACCAACATGCGGTATCCCGCCAGAACGATCATCTCCGGAGACTGGTTTTCGACCGTTTCGGGAGATCCCAGAAGCGCGGTGAAATGAAAGCGGCTGCCTTCGCCCACGGTGCTTTCCACCCACATGGCGCCCTTCATGTGAACCGCCAGTTGCCGGGAGATGGTCAGACCGAGACCGGTGCCGCCGTAGCGTCGACTGATGGAGTGATCGGCCTGGGAAAAGCTGTCGAAGACCGCGTCGAGCCGGTTGGCGGGAATGCCGATACCGGTATCGCAAACGGTGAAATGCAGCAGGGCTTTGTGTGCAACCGCTTTCTCCTGACTGGAGAGGCGAACCTCGACCAGAACGTGGCCCGTGTCGGTGAACTTGATGGCGTTGCCCACCAGGTTGACCAGAATCTGGCGCAGGCGCAACGGATCCCCGGTCAGCAGCCTCGGCACCTCGGGCGAAACATCCAGCAGCAGCTCCAATCCCTTCTGGTGAGCCTTGACCGCCAGGGTCAGACAAACCTGTTCCATGACCTCCTGCAGGGAGAATTCGACATCTTCCAGCTCCAGCCGGCCCGCCTCGATCTTGGAGAGGTCCAGAATGCTGTTGATCAGGGAGAGCAGCGCCTCCGAAGCCTGTTGCACCACCAGCAGATAATGACGTTGTTCGGCGTCCAGTTCCGAATCGAGAACCAGATCGGTCATGCCGATGATGGCGTTCATCGGGGTACGGATTTCGTGGCTCATGGTAGCCAGAAAGATGCTTTTGGCCCGATTGGCCGCTTCCGCAAGCTCTTTCTGGTGTTGCGAACGCGCTTCCGCGAGCTGACTGGCCAGCAGGGCCTCCATTTGCTGGCTGATCTTGCGATTGGATTCCAGCAGATCCCGGCGCATGGTTTCAAGGGCGGCTCCCAGCATGCCCAGTTCGTCACCGCGCTGCAGAATGATGGGCTGTTCCATTTCGCCCTGTCCCAGGCGACCGGCCTGCCGGGCCAGGGCCAGAATGGGCCGGATCAGACTGTTGGCGGCGGTGATGGCCAGGATGATACCGAGGCTGATCAGGCCGGCAATCAGAAAAAGGGCCACCCGCACGCTGTGTTCCTCACCTTCGTGGTGGATGGCCATCATGCGGTTGCTCAGGGTCTGCACCTGTTCGTTCAGTCGCTCCAGGGTGAAATGGATGCGCACGCCGCCGATAAGCTGCCCGCCCATGAGGATCGGCATGACGATTTCCAGGTGCTGCTCTTTCCGCACGGTCGGAGCGGACGAGGTCGCCAGAGAAGTGACGGCTTCGGGAGTCAGAATCGGCTTGCCGTAATCGGGCAGGGTGCGGTTGCCGTCATGCAGGAGTTTTCCTTCCGGATCCACCACCTGAACCAGACGGACATCGGGTTGACGCAGGGCCTCTTCCAGAAGCTGACCGATAGCCTCCATGTCGAGCCGGTAGACGGGGTTGACCAACAGGTTGGCCAGCAACCGGGTGAAGAACTCCCCTTTTTGGCGCAACTCGCTTTCGAGAAGTGGTGCGACCACCTCCCGTCCGGCGTGGGTCTCCTGTTGGACGGCGGCGCGGAACTGGTGCAGCAGCAGGCCTCCGAGGGTGGCGGAAACCAGAACGATGGCTCCCAGTATGACCAGAATGTAGCGGTTACGCAGATTCATGGCTGCCCCTGAGGGATGGGAGTTCGCTTCAGCAGGGCCCGCGCCTTCGAGAGAAGCTCTTTCTGCTCATCCGAAATGGTTGCGAAGCCGCTGGTTTGTTGATAGGCCTCCAAAGCCAGGCGTCCCTCCGGGTCGGCGGGGGCGTTCAGGAGAATCTCCCGCAAGCGGTCCCGGAGGCGGGCATCCAGTGCGGGGGATACCAGCTCCAGGGCGCGAGGCACGGGTTGGGAGACGTGGAACATTTTCAGCCGGTCCCGCAAGACGGGGGGGACGGACTGAGGCGTTTCCCAGTCCAGATTGCTGAACGCGGCCGCGTCGGCGAGACCGCGCACCACCCAGGTCGCCTGATTGAGGGGTGTGCCGGCGAAGAGGTAGCCGGTTTTGGCAGGCGGCACGGCTTGTTCCGGCTGCTGCAGGGGAAAAAGCGCCAGACCCGCTTCGACCGCCAGTGCGCTCGGCAGATGAAAGGAGGAGGTGGAATCGGTCTCGCCGAAGGCGATACGCTTCGCCCGGAGATCGGCCAGTGAAGAGAGGGGCTCCTCGGCGCGACTGACGAAGACGGTCTTGTAGAGAGAAACGCCCTGTTTATGGCGCAGCAGGAGGGGTTCGGCCAACCCGTCGGCTTCGAGGGAGAAGGCGGCGTGGATGGTGGCATTGCACCAGTCCACTTCGCCGGCGGCCAGCTTCCGGCTGAGTTCGGTCAGGTTCCGGGCCACCACCACTTCCCCCCGGCGGATGCCGAGGTCGGCCATGCGATCAGCCACGTAAGCGACCAGGGGAGCCAGTTGGGCATGGTACTTAAGGGGGTTGTTGCCGATTTGGGCCACCACCAGCCGGGCGGAACGGGGCAGGACGGTTTCCGGAATCTCGGCTTTTGCTCCGTTGGAGTGGACCAGGAGCATGAGGAGACAACAAACGAGTCGGACGGCGTGCGGCAGGACGCGAAGTCGTCGCATTTCCCTCCCCCGTTGTGGTGCATTTCCTTGCGGCGCGACACGGCAATTATGACGATTTCACCTGAAAAGTGCCAGAAGATTAGCGGGTGCTTCCCAAAAAGTCCGTAGTAAGTACCGCTTCAAGGGTCCGGATATTTCTCCGCAAGAGAGCCCAACCGGGAACGGGGCATGCGGAGGGGAACATTCCCTTGCAGGGACCGGTGTATTCCTCTGACGACACGATTGCAGGCATCCGGTTCCTGACGAAACGGAACACCGATGCCACTCGAAAAATGCCGCATTATGGTATATACCAAAGCTTCAAGCCGGACACGCATGGCATGGATTTGTCCCGGGACGCGCCATGGCAGGCGGATAAGCTGTTGATCGCAGGAAGCGGGGAGGAGTTTCTTGGATACTTTACTGAAAATTCTGGAAGAATATGGTTATTGGGTGCTTTTCATCGGCACCTTTCTGGAAGGAGAGACCATTCTGTTGGTCGCGGGCTATGCCGCAAGCCTCGGTTGGCTCTCTCTGCCCCTGTGCATCCTCTCCGCGTTTGGCGGCACCTTTTCCGGAGACCAGCTCTACTTTTTCCTGGGCCGTCGTTTCGGGCGCAAGCTCATGCCCAACCGCTCGCGACAATGGCGTCGTCGTATTACCTTGGTGTTGTATCTGCTCAACAAGTACGATACCTGGTTCATCCTCTCCTTTCGCTTCATCTACGGGGTGCGCAACGTCACACCCTTCGCCGTCGGCATGAGCCGGGTGCCCACCTATCGCTTTTTCCTGCTCAATTTTCTGGCGGCGGCGGTTTGGGCCATCAGCTTCGGCACGGCGGGATACTGGTTCGGTCGCAGCATCGAACAATTCATCGGCGAAGCCGAACATGCTCAGATGTATGTACTTGGTATCTTTGTTGGTATCGGTGTTTTGATATGGGCCATCCAGAAGTGGCGTGGATACCGTAAAGATCGTGAGGAAGAGGAGCAGGAGAAAAAACGGCCTCGTGCGCCGTCACCGCTTTGAATTTCAAGGATACGAGGGGCCGTTTCTCCTGCGCATCGTCGCATACCGGCATCCTTGACACTCGGAAAGAACCGGAGGGGCTCTCCTCCGAAGCGGCTCGAACGGGTGAAGGACATGAATGGATCGGGTGGGTCCGATCGCTCCGGATTTCAAGGGAGCGCTCCTTCCGAGGTACAATGGATTTTTTTTGCCACCAAAGCTCCCAAGCCTTCTTCGTTGCGCCGGGCGTTGCCCATGCGTCTGGCGGGGCAGGATCCGGTGGTGGTGGTCAACACGCCGTTCAGTGTTTTGAAACATCGTCGTCTTCCGGCTTTTTCCTCCCGTGTGCAGCGCTTGGAGTCGTTTCCTGCGGCTTGGCTCTATACGCCTCTCTATTTTCCCGAACGGTTGCCGGTGGCCGGGGCTTTTGCCGGCGCGTTGAACCGGCATCTGTTGTTACGGGAGCTCAATGCCTTGCTGGGACCGGTACGGGGCAGGCGGAACGTGCTATTCGACATGCCTGTGCAGTGTTCCCTGCTCAATCGTCTGCAGGCGACCCAGCAGGCTTATCTGGCCATTGACGACCATACGGTGACGTTGGAGGGCGATGTCATTCCGGGGGAGTTGGAGCTGGAGAGGCGTCTTCTGGCGGGGGTGGATCATGTGGTCTGCGTCAGTGAGACGTTGGCGGGGCGTTTGTTGATGCGGATGAGGCAGAGCGTTCCCATTGCGGTTCTGGGCAATGGTTATGACGAGTATCTCTTTGATCCCGATCGTGACTGGCCGGAACCGGAGGAGTTGGCGGCGATTCCCCGACCGCGGATTCTTGTGGCGGGGCATCTTTCCGGGCGGTTGGATTGGGAGGGGATTCGGGCGGCGAGTTGTCTGTTACCGGAGTGGCAGTGGGTTTTTCTGGGAGGTTTGTCGCCGGATCTGGATGGAGAGGTGAAGGCGTGGTTGCAACCGGGTTCGGGAATGCCGTGGCATGTTCTGGCGCCGGTGGCGTTGCAGCGGGTTCCGGCGTTTATGCGGCATTGTCAGGCGGGGGGGGTGCCGTATCGGCTCAATGCTTTCACCATGGCCAGTGATCCCTTGAAGGGGGTGGAGTATCTGGCCATGGGTCTGCCGGTGTTGGCGACGCGGGTGCCGTCGTTGCGGCGTTTCGAGGGGCATATCGCCTGGGTGGGGGAGGGGAGTGGGGAGGATTATGTCCGGGTGTTGGCGACGATGCGGGGGGAGGGGATGCGGTTGGCGCAGGGGCGACGGTAGGTGGTGAAGGAGGAGTCCTGGAGTGCCAAGGCGTGGCGTTTGCGGAGCCTGATGGGCTGTTGAAGATATACGGGGGTCCGGGGGGGATTATCCCCCCCGGCGGGGTTCGGGGCGGAGCCCCGAGGTGTTGCCGTGTCTGTTGCCGTGTCTGTTGCCGTGTCTGCTGCCGTGTCTGTTGCC
>JADGCR010000147.1 GCA_015228895.1 Magnetococcales bacterium | reverse complement strand
CTGGGGAAATACACCCTGATCTTCTGGAAGTCCGAAGCCCCCTGACCGGATGGAAAGGCCTCAAAGCAACCGCCCCGATTGGTCACGACTCCTGAAACGCAACCAGTGATCCACCAGGGTCAAGGCCATCATGGCCTCGGCCACCGGCACGGCGCGAATCCCCACGCAGGGATCGTGGCGGCCATGGGTGACCACCTCGCAGGCCGCGCCCCGCAGATCCACACTCCGTCTGGGAATGCGAATCGAGGAGGTGGGCTTGACCGCCAGGCGGGCCACGATCTCCTGACCCGTCGAAATCCCCCCCAGAATCCCGCCGGCGTGATTGCTCAAAAAGGCGACCCCCTCCCCATCCGGCACCATCTCGTCGGCCATGAGCGAACCCAGTCCACGGGCGGCCTGCATGCCGCTGCCGATCTCCACCCCCTTGACGGCGTTGATGCTCATCAGGGACTTGGCCAGATCGGCGTCCAGGCGGTCGAACACCGGCTCTCCCAGACCCAGAGGCACACCCGAGGCCACGATCTCCAGCAAGGCGCCCACCGAATCCCCCGCCTCCCGGATTCCATCCAGCAGGGCGACAAAACGGGGCACGGCCTGGGCGTCCGGGGTGAAAAACGGATTGCGCTCCACCTCCTCCCAGTCCCAGTTCCCCCGCTCGATCGCCACCTCACCCATGGCGATCAGGGCTCCAGCGATACGGACACCGATGGTGGCCAGCAATTTTCTCGCGATGGCACCGGCCGCCACCCGCATGGCCGTCTCCCGCGCCGAGGCCCGGCCACCCCCACGGTAATCCCGCACCCCGTATTTTTTCTGGTAGACATAATCCGCGTGACCGGGACGAAACCGATCCTTGATCCCGCTGTAATCCCCGGACCGCTGATCCGTGTTCTCGATGGTCAGACCAATCGGCGTCCCGGTGGTCACCCCCTCGAACACCCCGGAAAGAATCCGGACCTGATCCGCCTCCCGCCGTCCCGTGGTGAAACGGCTTTGACCAGGACGCCGCCGGTCCAAATCCCGTTGCAGATCCCCCTCGGTCAAGGGCAGTCCCGCGGGACACCCCTCCACCACCGCGCCCAGGGCCGGCCCATGACTCTCGCCAAAGGTGGTCAGCCGGAACAACAGCCCAATGCCGTTTCCTGACACGTCCGGGTCTATCCGTGGTGCTTGTGGTGTTCGTGCTCGTGGTCCACGGCCTTCATGCCCACCACATGATACCCGGCATCCACATGCAACACCTCCCCGGTCACCCCGCTGCTCATGTCCGAGACCAGATAAAGCGCCGACTCCCCCACCTCCTCGATGCTGACATTGCGTCGCATCGGGGCATTGTCCCGGTTCCAGTTCAGAATGTGCTTGAAATCCCCGATCCCGGCCGCGGCCAGGGTGCGGATGGGTCCGGCGGACAAGGCGTTCACCCGGATGTTCTTGGGGCCGAAATCCACCGCCAGATAACGCACGCTGGCCTCCAACGCCGCCTTGGCGACACCCATGACGTTGTAATGGGGCATCACCCGTTCCGCGCCCAGATAGGTCAGGGTCACGATGGAGCCGCCATCCTTCATCAAAGGAGCCGCCCGGCCACACAAGGCGGTCAGGGAGTAGACAGAGGTCTCCATGGCGATGAGAAAACCCTCTCTGGAGGTGTCGTAGTAGTACCCGGTCAACTCCTCCTTCTTGGCGAAGGCCACCGAATGGATCAGAAAATCCACTCCGCCCCAGCGCTTTTCCACCTCCTTGAACACCTGGTCAATCTCGTTGTCGTGATTGAGATTGCAAGGCACCACGAAATCGGACTGCAACTCCTCGGCCAATGGCCGCACCCGTTTCTCCAACGCCTCGCCCAGATAATTGAATCCCAATACCGCGCCCTCCCGATGACAGGCGCGAGCGATTCCCCAGGCAATGCTGCGCTCATTGGCAAGCCCAAATATCAAACCCCGTTTTCCTTTCAGGATACCCATGGCTCATCCTTATATTTTATTTTATACTGCCTGATCAAACGACCACCGATGCATTCTATAATCGTTGCCGTTGATCGTTCAACCGAAAACCCGCCAACGTCCCTTCTTTCATCCCCCGCCCCATGGCCAGCGCCTTGAAACGCTCTCCCATTTCGTTGGGCATCAACAACCGCATCACCGCCCCACGCAACCGGGAGGAGGCTTCCGGAGCCATCTTGCCGCCGACCCGTTCCAGCCGCTCCAGAATCCCCAAGCCCATCAAAAACCAATTCTGGGTGGTATAACCCAGCAACTCCAGCCCGGCCTCACGCCCCGCGCGGGTCATGGCGGAAAAATCCACATGGGCGGTCAGGTCCATCTCGCCGCAAAACAGCAGCGGGTCATCCACCCGCTCATGACCCCTGTGACCCACCAACGTCCCGGCGGAACGCCAGGAGGCATAGTATTCACCAGCGGGATAGCCATAATCAATGAGCAACAACAGGCCCCGCCCCAAAGCGCCCGCCGCCGCCTGTACCCACCTGGCCGCCGGAATGGCCACCTCGGTACGGTATCCCGCCTCAAGGTCGATTCCGGCGCGTTGAAAGTAGTCGCCCTCCAATGGGGGTTGCGGGGCGATCAAACGGGTTGCCAGCCTCCCCTCTCCATCCGCCTCCACCGCCACCTCCCGGAGTCCCTCCGGAGTCATTTCCACCCAGTGCACCGGGAGGGCGTCGAGAAACTCGTTGCCAAAAATCACCCCGTCCCCCACCTGGCCGGGAAGGTCGCTCCGCCAGGTGATCCGCTCCGTCCCGAATCCGCACTCCCGCAGCAGTTGCTCCTGGCGGACGCGAAAATCGGGGCTGGTTTCCACCAGCACATAGGAAAGCGCCTCCAAAAAGAAAGGGAAGCGCCGACAGGTCGTCAACACATCCGCCGCCAGTCGCCCGGTTCCCCCGCCCATCTCCACCACCGTGAAGGGCTGGGGACGCCCCAGCGTTTCCCACACCTCGATGATCTGCAAGGCCAGCAGTTCGCCGAACAGGGAGGTCAGTTCCGGCGCCGTGACAAAATCCCCCCCCCGCCCGATGCGTGGCCGCTGGGTCATGTAGTAACCATGATCGGGATGATAAAGAGCGGCTTCCATGAAGCGGCAAAAGGGGATCCGGCCCCCCTGGGCGGCCATTTCATTCAACAGGAATGTGTGGATTGGACGCATGAAGAGAGAATTCAATCATCATTGACATGACGGCGTCGAGCGACGACTTACTGATTTGTAAGTCCTGCAATCATCCCATCATGGGGATCAGCCAAACCACGGCACCACCCTGAGGCGAGACCCGTCGGGTCCCGCGAGGGGCCATCAATCCTCCAGGGGGGGCCTCCGCTCGAAATGGCGCTAAAACGCCTTGACGCCAGCCGCCGTCCAACGCAGGAGGGATTCGGGAAAGATGCCCCAGACCAGCAGAACCACACCTGTCACCGTGAGAATGGCCCGCATGGAGAGACCCATCTCCATGGCGAAGGCGCCCTCTCCGGGTTGGTCGAAGTACATGAACTTGACGATGCGCAGATAATAGAAGGCACCGATGGCGGAAAACAGCACGCCCAGAATGGAAAGACCGATCAAACCCGCCTGGATGGTGGCGATGAAGACATACAGCTTGCCCATGAAACCCGCCAGGGGCGGAACGCCCGCCATGGAGAACATGAACAGGGCCATGAGGAACGCCAGCAGGGGACGCTTGTGGGCCAGTCCCTTGAAGTCGGCGGTCTCGTCGCCGATCCCCTCGCGACTCAACAGCAGCAGCAGGGCGAAAGCGCCCACGCTGGTGAAAATGTAGATGGCCAGATAAATCAGGACGCTCTGATATCCCACGGTGTTGTGGGCGGACAAACCCAGCAGGATGAAGCCCACGTGACCAATGGAGGAGTAGGCCAGCATGCGCTTGATGTTGGTCTGGGCAATGGCGGCGAAGGCTCCCACACCCATGGAGAAGACCGCCAGCAACTGCAACAGGGGAATCCACTGGTCGTGCAGAGCGGGAAAGGCGATCAGCAGCAAGCGCAGAATACCCGCGAAGGCCGCCACCTTGGGGACCACGGCCATGAAGGCGGTCACCGAGGTGGGAGCGCCCTCGTACACATCCGGCGCCCACATGTGAAACGGAGCCGCCGCGATCTTGAAGCTCAAGCCAGCCATCACCAATACCACCCCAAGCACCAGCACCGGAGCGGCGTTGTGACCCAGGGCCGGGTCCAGGGCCGCGGCGACGCCGCTGTACAACGTGGTGCCCGTGGCCCCGTAGATCAGGGAGATGCCATACAGCAGGAACCCGGAAGCCATGGAACCCAGGACAAAATATTTCAGACCGGCCTCGGTGGAGCGCAGTTCGTCGCGCTTCATCGCGGCCAGGACATAGATGGACAACGACATCAGCTCCAGACCCAGATAGAGGATGATGAAATCCCCCGCCGAGGCCATGAGCATGCCCCCCAGCATGGCCATCAGGGTGAGCACCTGGTACTCGCCCCCATCGATCTTGTGGCGCTTCATGTACTCCAGGGAGATGAACAGCACCAGGCCGGTGGCCAGATAAAGGAGAATCTTCATGCTGCGGGCAAAGGCGTCATTGATGAAATAGCCGCCGAAACTCGTGCCGTCTCCCGCCCCTGCCGTGATCAAGGCGGCCACAAGCACGCCGATTATGGACAGCATTCCGAGCCTGCCGCCCCGATTCTCATCCCCCCAGGCGCTCATCAACAACAGCACCAGGCCCAGGACGGCGATCAGGATCTCCGGCAGGATCGTAACCAGGTTGACAACCGGCATTTGGACTGGCATTTCCTTACACGCTCCAAGAATTTAAATGACCGCGATCACTCGTTAAAACTGCGCCAACGCCGCCGCACCCACCTTGATGGTGTTGGCCTGGATCAACAGGTTCTCCACCGAGGCGTGCAACAGAGCCAAAAAGGGAGAGGGATAGAACCCAATCCAGAAGACCAGCACGATCAAAGGCGCGAACAGAGCGATCTCCCGCAGGCTGACATCCTTCATGGCCCGCACCTCGTCGTTGGCGATCTGACCGAACACCACCCGTTTGAACATCCACAGCATATAGGCCGCGCCCAGCACCAGTCCGGTAGCCGCGATCACCGCGACCAGCTTGTTGGCCAGGAAGGCTCCCAACAGGATCAGGATCTCGCCCACGAAGCTGTTGGTGCCGGGCAGTCCGGCGGAGGCCAGGGTGAAAATCATGAAAATGACGGCATAGATCGGCATGACATGGGCAATGCCGCCGTAGCGGGCGATCTCTCTGGTGTGCATGCGGTCGTAGACCACACCCACCAGCAGGAACAGCCCCCCCGCGACGATGCCATGGTTGATCATCTGGAGGATGCCCCCCTCCAGGCCCTGCTGGTTGAAGGTGAAGAGACCGATGGTGACGAAACCCATGTGGGAGACGGAGGAGTAGGCCACCAGTTTCTTCAGGTCCTTCTGCATCAGGGCCACCAGGGCGGTGTAGACGATGGCCACCAGGGACAACCCGAAAATCAGCGGGGTGAAGAAGCGGGACGCGTCCGGCAGAATGGGCAGGGAGAAACGCAGGAAACCATACGCGCCCATTTTCAGCAGGATGCCGGCCAGGATCACCGAACCCGCCGTGGGGGCTTCCACATGGGCGTCCGGCAGCCAGGTGTGCACCGGCCACATGGGCACCTTGACCGCGAAGGACGCGAAAAGTCCCAAAAAGAGCCACACCTGGACATTGAAGGA
>JADGCR010000146.1 GCA_015228895.1 Magnetococcales bacterium | reverse complement strand
TCGCACTCCGAAACCGGCGGCTGAGGTGGAGACAGGGCCAAGCGGGACAGCAGCCCCCAACTACCAGGTCAGCCGGGCGATCCGGGAAACCTACAACGCCAAACTCACCCGCCTGGATTACGAAGAAAGGATGGGCAAGCTGATGAAAGCCGAAGACGTGGCCGCCGACGCCTATGAAACCGCCCGCCGGGTGCGGGATCGTCTCCTGGGTATTCCCAGCCGCATGTCGGCGGTGCTGGCTTCGGAGACAGACAGCAAAGCTATTGAACGTCTGCTGGATCAGGAATTGCGCATTGCTTTGGAGGAACTGTCTCGATGAACATCATTCCCGCCATGGCCAAGGCCAGGTAACGCACCGGCATGGAGCGCAGGCCCACCGCTGAGTTGGCCCCTGTCGATGGCGCTTGTAAACTCCCCAAAAGTGGCGATTGAAAATTCCCCAGTTCAGGGTTCTGCCTGACCCGGGAAAACCCTCTGGGTCGAACGCTCATTTGCCCGATTATTTCCTCCTCAACGACGAGGAAGGAGGCGGGCCAGTGGTCAAGCTTGGGGAGATTTTCATGATCATCGAACTGCATCGGGAAGGACTGTCCATTTCTGCCATCAGTCGCCAGACTGGTTTTGACAGGAAGACCGTCCGCAACACCATTCGACGCGGGGTTGAACCGCCGAAGTACGGCCCTCGGCCCCACCGTCCCACCTTGCTGGAGCCTTTTCAAGGCTACCTTGCCGAGAGGGTCAGGGCTGTTCCAGAACTCAACGGCACCCGCCTGTTCCGTGAGATTCGTGAGTTGGGCTACCAGGGTGGCTATACGGCGGTTAAGGATTTTCTCCGCGCTGTCCGGCCTCCCGCCACCACCGGTTTTGAGCTTCGTTTTGAGACCCCACCCGGGCGTCAGGGGCAGGCGGATTTCTCGTTTTTCCGCACCACCTTTGAAGACGAACCGGGAGTCGAACGCATCGTTTGGTTGTTTTCACTGGTCCTTGGCCATAGCCGCTTCATGTGGGGTCGCTTCGTCCTCCATCAGGATCTCCAGACGGTCCTGCGCTGCCACCAGGAGGCATTCGAAGCCTTGGGCGGAGTTCCGGCGACCATTCTTTACGACCGGATGAAAACCGTGGTCCAGGACGAAAACGAGAACGAAGGCATTGCCTACAACAAGACCATGCTCGCGTTCTCTGCCCACTATGGATTTCTGCCCAAGGCATGCCGGCCCTACCGGGCAAAAACCAAGGGCAAGGTGGAGCGCCCCTTCCGCTACGTGCGTGAGGACTTCTTTCTGGGACGAAGCTTCCGCAATCTGGGCGATTTGAATGCGCAGTTCCGGAAATGGCTGGATGAGGTGGCCAATCAAAGGCTGCACTCCACCACCAGGCGCGTGGTCCAGGAGCACTTCGCCGAAGAACGTGCTCACCTGGGATCGCTTCCTGCCGGTCCTTTTCGGGACGTACTCAAATTCGACCGGAGAATCTCCAAGGATGGCATGGTCTCCATTGGAGGCAATTTCTACAGCGTGCCCAACAGCACTACGAGGCGAGTGGTGGATGTCCAATCCCTGGCCGATGAAATCCGCATCTTTGAAAACGGTCAACTCATCGCCACCCATCCCATCCTGGAGGGGCGTGGACAGCGCCGCATCGCTGCCGGTCATCGCAGCCTGACGGCACCTGTCAACAGCCCAACCATGATGGAAAGCAGCAAGCCACCTCCGGATTACCGTCCCGGACACTCGGTGCAACAAAGGCCGCTGGCGGTCTACGCCGCAGTGGGCAAGCGGATCGCCGAGGCCAGAACATGAGCAACGATCCCAAAGCCGCCTTGCCCATTGACCGTCTTCGTGGACACCTGGTTGCACTCAAAATGCCCCGAGCGCTGGAGGTGCTGGACAGCATCGTCCGTCAGTTGGAGCAGGGAGCGATTGCTCCGCTGGAGGCCATCGACAACCTCCTTGCCGAGGAATGCCTCCTGCGAGAGGGGCACCGTCTCAAGACTGCCTTGCGCACAGCCCGCATGGCGGCCATCAAAACGCTGTCCGGCTTCGACTTCTCATTTCAGCCATCCCTGGACAAGAACCGAATTCTTGCCCTGGCCCAGTTGGAGTTCATCCATCGCAACGAGGCCGTTCACCTTCTGGGACCTCCAGGCACCGGCAAGAGCCACATCGCCCTGGCCCTCGGACTGGAGGCGGTCAAGGATGGACGCAGCGTCTATTTCTCTACCCTGACCGATCTCGTAACCACCCTGGCCAAGGCTGATCGCGAAGGCAAACTCAACGAGCGTCTCAGGTTCTTCTGCAGACCGTCCCTGTTGATTGTCGACGAAATCGGCTACCTGCCGGTGGCCTCCGGGGGCGGGAACCTGTTCTTTCAACTCGTCAACGCCCGCTACGAACGTGGCGCCATGATCCTTACCTCCAACCGGGGGTTCTCCGAATGGGGGGAGATCTTCGGTGACCATGTGGTGGCTACTGCCCTTCTGGATCGTCTCCTGCATCACGCCATCGTTGTCCAGATCGAGGGAGCCAGCTACAGGCTGCGAAAACACGCCGACCTTCTTCCCCATCTCTTCCCGTCCTGCACAGCAGATGGAAGACATGAGCCGGCACCACTACGGAAAAAACCTCCCGCGATGAAGAACCCCGTGGCTCGCAACTCATTGCCGCACGACGGGATATAAATGGACGTACGACCTTTGAGATGGGGTGGACCCCCTGGGTACCATCGGCATGCCTGGCCGCCGGCGGAGCCGGTTTTGGCGGACGGGCATGCCTTTGGGGTCCGGGGGGTGGGCCCACGCTCCAAGGTGGAGCGCCCACTTTATGCTCCCGTCGTATTTCTCGGATAGGACTCGCCGATCCTTCCCCGGCTGATCACCGGGCCAAATCTGGGGAATTTTCGCCCGCCATTTTTGGGGATTTTTACTCCGCCATTGTAAGCGGTATTTTCTCCGCGTATTTCAGGCGATTGACAAAGCGGCCTGATCGAGGTTCCATGGGAGGAGCTTTTCAAAGTCTTCCAGGGTGGTGGCAGTGGGAAGTTCGGTGAAGATGTGGCGCAGATAAGCGAACGGTTCCAAGTCGTTGGCCTTGGCCGTTTCGATAATGCTGTAGAGGTTGGCGGAGGCCTTGGCACCTCGCACGGTATCCGAAAATAGCCAATTCTTGCGGCCCACCACGAAGGGGCGAATGGCGTTCTCCGCGCCATTGTTGTCGATCTCCAGTCGACCGTCCTCAATGTACCGGGTCAGGCGATCCCATTGGCCATTCATGTAGGCCAGGGCCTTCCCGGTCAGCGATGAGGGCACGACTCTGGGCGAAAGTTCGTCCATCCACTCCCGAATCTCCTTGAGAATAGGCGGCACCTCTTGTTGTCGCACCTTGAAGCGCTCCTCAGGTGTTCGGCCTCGAATCCGTTTTTCAATGGCGTACAGCTTGGCGATCTTGTTCACCCCTTGCTGGGCTTTGGAATGCTTGCCGCCTTTCCCAGCGCCTGTCACCGCCTCCACGAACATGCGTCGCACATGGGCCCAGCACCCGAGATGCTCCACGTCAGGCTGGGCGCCAATGGCCAGGTAGCCGTTATAGCCATCGGTCTGCAGCCATCCCTTATAACCAGCCAGCAGTTCCTTCGGCACATGGCCGCCACGGCTGGAATCGTAGTTGAACAAAACCACCCGTTCGGTCGGCGCACCGCCCACTTGCACCCACATGTAGGACTTGCTGGTGGCTGCCTTGCCCGGTTCATTAAGCACCTGGAGTGTGGTTTCGTCCATCCGGATGTAACCATGCTCCAGCATTCGATCCTGCATCAGGTTGATCAGCGGCTGCACCAGTTGGCCGGACCCGATCATCCAGTTAGCCAATGTCGTCCGGCTCAAATCCAACCCGTACCGCTTGAAGATGCCCTCCTGCCGATACAAAGGCAAGGCGTCGGCGTACTTGGAGATCGCGACGTAAGCCAACAGGCTCGCCGACGCCATGGCTTTGGGCAGTGGGCGGCGTGGCGGCGGCGCGATTCTCACGCCCTGGCGGCAATGCGGACAGCCGTATTTGATCCGAACGTGCTGGAGTACCTTCACCTGGGCAGGGACGATCTCCAACTGCTCGCTGACCTCGCGACCGATTTCCACCAACTCATGACCATCCAGGCCGCAGATTTTTTGATCCGCCGGCAGATCATGAATGACCTCTTCCCGAGGCAGATTGGACGGCAACGGTTTGCGCCCCTTGGGACTCCGGGTGTGACCCGCCACAGTGATGGCAGCCGCTTCAACTTCCTGCTCGGCTGCCGAAACGTCGGCGTCTGGTTCGTCCTCTTGGCCATCCGCATCCTGCTCGGCCTCGTTGAACAGGCTGGGATGCTCAAACGGCGTCTTTTCGCTGGAGCGTCCGAACATCTTGGCGCGCAACAGGCGTAGCTGCTCCGTCAACAACTCCGTCCGCTGTTGCCACTCGTCCCGCGACAGAGTCAATTTCCGGTTCTCTGATTGCAGAGACAAGACCGTCTCCCGCAATGTCTCAGGGTCGTCGGAAAGTGGTGAAAATGATTGGTCTGAAGTGGTATCCATGGGTGAAAATCATACCAGAAATCAGACCTAACCGCTAGGAAACAATTGAATATTTCAACTCCTTATGCGGCTTCATCCGGGTAATGTCGTACCCATCCAGCAGCCAGTTGAGCTGCTGACCACCAATGCTCGCCACCGCCTGGCCGTCCTCCCGGCGCAACCAGTGGAACCGTTCCTTTTCCAGCCGTTTCTGCCAGAGGCAGAACCCGTTGCGCTCCCAATACAAAATCCGCACCCGGTTCCGGTCCCGATTGGTGAAGACGAACAGCCGCGTCTCGAACGGGTTCAAACCAAGCTCCCGTTCCACCAGCGCCGCCAGTGACATCATTCCCTTGCGAAAGTCCACCGGCTGCACGCACAAAAAGACCTCGCTGAGGTCATTGGCTGGCCGCATCATCTGGGGAACCTTTCCGCCATCACCGGCAGCGCTCCGGCGACCTGAAGCAAATGCCCGATCAAGCCGGTCGATAATGTGCCGTTCAACTCCAGCGCCGCTCCATTTGGCAACCGGATGTGGCAACTGGTCATCACCTCCAGCACCGCATCAGGCGTCCGGGCACTCCCGCCAGCTGATATGGCCATGCGATCCGGCGACGATTCCTCCTCCGGCACCGAAGGCAAGGGCAACACCTCCAGACGTTGGAACATCGGCACCGCAGGCTGCACCGGATGATCCCCGCTCAACATCAGCTTCTTCCGCCAGCGGTAAAAATTCTGCTCGCTGAGACCATGCTCTCGCAGGTACGCCGGAATCCCTCTGCTGGCTTGCTCGCATGCCATAATGTGGCCCAACCAAAATGCCTGCCCGTGACGGCTCCTCCTCGGTTTCTCTTCCATCTCGTCGCCCTCCTGAAAAATTGCAGTGGAGGACGATGGTGCATCATTCAGTCAACGCCAGGAACCCTGGGGAGAAATTGGCGGTTACAGCGCGGTGCAGGAGACGGTGGAGGTGCCTGTGTTTTCTTGCCTGAGAGAATGAGACAGGCGCGTCGGACTCAACCCTGCCGGGGAATCGACGCGCCACATCACATGCAGGCCTGGGCGGGATCGCCGCCGTTTCTGCCCCTTCCATTGCTTCGCGTCCATGTGTCCTCCGGGAGCCCGGCGTAGTGGTGGTACCCGTGGCCCATGCGCGTAGGACTCGACCTTTTTGGAGGGAATCCTTT
>JADGCR010000145.1 GCA_015228895.1 Magnetococcales bacterium | reverse complement strand
CGTCAGCCTCGGCGAACCGGTTCAACTCCAGGCGGGCAAGGCCCAGGTTGTACAGGATTTCCGCCTGGTTCGGCCTGAGCGTCAACGCGTGCAGAAAGCTGGTTTCTGCCTCGGCGGACCGTCCCAGCGCCAACAGTGCGAGGCCAAGATTGTTGTGGGTGTCGGCGGAGTCTGGATGAATGGCCAATGCCCGATGGAAACAGCGGGTCGCCGTTTCCATCTGGCCCTGTTCATGGCAGGCCAGTCCCTGGAAACCATGGGTCTCGGCATCGTCCGGCAGCAGGCGGACCGCCTGTTGCAGAGCGGTGAGCGCCCCGGCGCCGTCTCCTCTCTGGAGGAGCGCCAGGCCCAACATTTTCCAGGCCGGGCCATCACCGGGGTCACGCTCCGTCAACGCTCTGGCCCGGTTTTCCAGTTCCGCGAGGCGGCCGTCGTTGAACAAAGTCACCAACGCATGCGCCTGATGATGGTCCACGGCCTGCCGCAGTGCTTGATCGGTGGTCAGGGGGGCGGATGCACGGTTGCTCCTCGCGTCGTGTCCATCCGGCCCGTGAGAGCGGGTAGTGGGGGGCGTGGGTCCGGAAGGCGGGTTGTCCGATACGATCCGTTCCAGGAATTCCTGTAAGCGATCCATGGCGTGGGTGTCCTGGAACAACACCGGCAGCGCCTCCATCATCCGACCCCGGAGGGCGTTCCTGAAGGCGTCATCCCTGGCGATCCGCGTCGCCAGTTCGATGTAGCCGCCCTTGTCCCTGGCGACGATGTCCCCCATGCCCAACCGGCGCAGGAGTCCCGCGCCCAGTCGTCCCCGCAGAAAACGGCCCTCCAGGGTGACGACGGGCAGAGCGCATTCGATGGCTTGCAGGACGGTATTGAACCCGGAGAAGTCGATGGTGTCCAACATCATCGTGGCCGCGCGCAACAAACCGGGAAACTGTTCCTTGGACAACCACGGCAGGAAGTGAATCCGGGAGTCGGGCAGTCCGGAGGAGCGCAGCAGTTGGTGCAGACGCGTGTTGCGTCTTTGACACAACGACTCCCCCCGGCCGGTCAGGTTGAAAAAAACCAACTGACAATCCGTGATGTTGTGCAGGAGCGCCAGCAGCACATCGTCGTGGACCGGGGGGTATTTGAACGGGGAGCCCGCGCAGATCAGGATGGGTCGGTCCGGGCGCAGACCGAAATCCGCGGGATCGATTCCGGGACCGTCCTCCCTGGTCATCCGGTCGAAATAGCTGCCGCAATGGGGCAGTTGGATCAGTTTTTCCCGGTAGAAGCGCGCGGCGTGTTCTCCCTCGAACAGTTCCGCGCTCAAAAAGTAGTCGATCGTTGCCAGGCCGGTTGTTTCCGGATGTCCCCAGGAGGCGAGTTGCGTCGGCGCCAAACGGAGACTGGCCAACTGGACCGTGATGGTGTCCATGCCGACTTCCGGATAGAGCAGCACGTCCGGTCGCGCCGCCAGAATGGTCAGCACCCAATCCTGGAGAGATCGAGGCCCGGATACGTATTCGCACAAGGACTGCGCGGTCCGGGTTTCCTGGTCGGGACGGGTTGACAGGTCGAAGGCGAACAAGCGGAAGCGTTCGCGGTCCATCTGGACGCACCATCCTTTGACAATGGCATGCCAGACGGAATGATCGTGGAAATAGCGGGAGACGATGCCCACCCGGATGGGAGGCCGGAGTCCCACGGGACCACCCGTCTCGACCGGGACAGGAGATTCCGGCAGGTTTGCGGCCTGACGCCAGGCTTGCATCAATTGGGTGCAGAGCGTGCCGTATCGTGTCAACAGCGCCCGGTTGTTGTGGTTGTAATAGGCGAGCTCGAAAGGTTGGGCGCTGCCCACAACCCCCTCTCCGCATGGCCAGTGACGGGCTGCGAACCAGTGATGCACCGCACGCAGCTCCCGATGCAGGCGTATGCGGCTCTGTCGTCGCTCCTGCGGAGTGTCCCGGAACAGGGAGATCGTCATCAACGCCAACCTCCAGCGGGCCTCGGCGAAATCGGGTTGGATCTCCAGGGCGCGTCGAAAGCGGGCTTCCGCCTCCGGCAACCGACCCAGTTCATGATAAACGATGCCGAGATTGTTGTGGGCGCTGGCGGAATCCGGTTGGATCCCGATCGCTCTCTGGAAACAGGCGACGGCTTGATGCCATTTTGTCTGGAGGAAATAGGTCGCGCCCAGATTGTGGCAGGCTGCAAAATGGCGCCCGTTGCAGGAGATGGCCGCCTGATAACAGGTCACGGCGCAATCCAGGCGATCCTGGATGCGCATGCGATTGCCGCAATTGAAACAGGCCGTCGCGAAGTCCGGCGTGACCAGTCGTTCCGGTCGTGGGACGGAGGGGGGGTGGCCGGTTTCTTTCCGGTCTGGTCTGACGGCGGCCTCTTGCCAACCGGAGGGTCTCCCCCGGGTCAACAACCGCGCCGCCGCGTCGCAATGACCGGAGAGCACCAGCGCGGCCAGCAGGCTCAACCAGAATTGTTCTTGCCGGGGATGCCCTTCCAGGGAGAGCTGGAAATGGGGCAGACTGGCGGCGGGTTCCCCATGCTGAAGGATCAACACCCCGAGATTGTGATTGGCTTCCGGGTGGCGGGGATGGTGCTGCAGAATCGCGCGATAGAGGCTTTCCGCCTCAGACCAGCGCCCCCCCTGATGGTGGTCGATGGCCCGACACAGGGCTTCATCGATGGTCAGGATCACGGGAGGGGGTTCCCAACAGGGTGACTCCGGGAAGCGTGGGGCGGGGGAGGGGGGTCAACTCGCGTCGAACTCCCTGTCCATGTGGGCGGTCCCGACCCGGTGGCGTTCGATTTTTTTCAGTTCCTTGCGGAATTCCGGGAAGGCGGTCATCACTTCGTCGAAATCCTTTTTCTCCAGTTTCAGGGTGTTGCAGGCGGTGATGGCGCGAATGTTGGCCATGCGCACCGTGTCCTGCAACAGGGCGATTTCGCCAAAAATGTCCTTGGTGTGCAGTTTGGCCAGCAGTTCTCCCTCCTGGTTGCTCACCACCACCACGCCATGCACCAGAATGTACATTTCGTGGCCCACCTCGCCGACCCGGATGATCTCCTCGCCGGGCAGGAACATCTCCGCGGTCATGCGTCCCCCCAGGGCCTCCAGCAACGCCTGGCTGGCCTTTTTGAACATGGGCCCGCGTCGCAACAGGTAGACGTTGACATGCTGATTGATCCGCTCGGAGAGCTTGATGGGCAACTCCCGCATCAGGTCTTCCCCGCCCGCGCTGTGTTCCAACAGGTAGTGACGATAGAAACTGAAAATGTCCTGTTGCAGTTTCTGGGGCATGTCGTACTGCCGCATGAAGGCCGCCAACTGTTCCAGTTTCTCCATGTTCTTCTTGCGAAAAACGTTGACATTGACGATCACGGTGGAGATGTGGCCAATGATGAAGGCGTACAGCGCCACCCCCAACAGCATGACGAACATGGCGTAAACGCGTCCGATGTTCGTCGTCGGCGTGATGTCGCCGTAACCCACCGAGGCCATGGTGGTCACGGTCCAGTAGTAGGCTTTGATGGTGAACGTGACGATATCCTCGTCCTTTGGCACCACATTGATCATCATCCAGACGCAGGCGCACCAACTGGTGATGATCAGGATCCAGAAGGACATGGCGAAGAGTCGCTCGCCCTGACTGGGCAGCAGTTCCGTCCGGTGGAAGCGGAGCAGTTGGGGCAGACGGACGACGCGCAACAGACGCGTCACAGTCAGCAGGGCCGCCGCGTCCCAGTAGCCGAGGAGCATGCACAGGAAGTCCCAGGGCATGGTGGCCAGCAGGTCCAGGGTGAAAAAACCCCGCAGATAGGTGCCGCGAATCGCCTCCAGACGGGTGGTCAATTCACCTTCGAGCATGATCGCGGTACGGAAATTGACCATGATGTCCAGCAGGAACAGTACGGTCAATACCAGATCCACGGTGCGCGACCAGGTGGGTATGCCGATGTGCTGCACCAGAAACAGGGGAATGGTCCAGGCGTACCAGATGGCAGCCAGCAGAATCAGGTGGTTCCATGCCTTGCGTAACGGCGCGTTTGGCAAGAAGATTCTTTCTGACATTGCGCAACCCTCCCCAATGGTATCGACTTCGAATTGGCTGGAATTCTAGCGCTCAAGCGGGAAGATAGCCAGTTTTTTTATCTTCCGGGCCAAGCGGGCCCATGGATCGCCTCTCCCAGGTCGGCTGCGATCAACCGTTCCCGCACGGCGAGCAGTCTTTCCAGCAGGGCCGGTTCGATGCGGTCGTATTCGGCCTCGTTCTCCTCCCGGTGCACCACGATCCCCAACAGTTCGGTGATGGCGTTGCCGACTGAATTCTGGCTGATGGTCACGATCAGGCGTCCCTGATCGTCCCGATAGAGGATCTGTTTGTAGGCGGGACGCCAGCGGATTTCGTTGGCAAAGCGGGGATCGGCCTTGACCCGGTCGCGGACATCCCTGGCCACCGAGGCGAACCGGTTGTTGAACAGCAGGATGTTCTCGATCTGTTCCGGGAACCAGGCCCCCTCCGGCACCCCGGCCCCACGGGTGGAAACCTGGTTGAAAAAGGTGCGGTAGAAGTCGAGGAATCCTTTCAAGACCTGATCATACTCCTCCCAGAAGCGGGGGTTGCCCAACTGTCGGTTGCCCCCGACCACCTCCCAGCTCGGCAATCCCTGGGGATAACCCGTCAAGGCCAGGCGGGAGGCGTCGGTCTCCACGGGTTTGAGGATTTCCAACCGCAGAATTTCCAGAAAACGGCGATAAACCTCCGATAAGTGTCTCAGGAACAAGCCATTGTGGCCACTGTCCGTCAGATTGGCGTCTTCCGGATCCGCCAGGGGAGCCGCGGCGAGGGTCGCGGTGGGAAACACGATAAAATGGTTGTGGATCATGCGGATGCTTGGCACTCCCGGTTTGCTCAAGGGCCAGGTGGCGTCCAGGCTCGCCTCGCCGCATAAAATCAACGCCTCCGCGGGATCGGGATAGCGTTCCAGCATGAATTCAAAGATGATTTGCGTCATCAGACTCCAGACTTTTTTCTGTTGTCTGGTCAACTGGTCCCGTCGCACCGGGCGGCCCAGGGGGTCGAGGATCTTTTTCGAGGTGTCCAGGATGATGGAGGTGTCGAATTCGGTGCTGTGGCCCAGCAGCTTGCGATAGAGCAGAAAGCCCTCCTCGTTGATCAGCAGCCCGTTCTCCCTGGCCAGATGTTCCAGATTGGCCGCGCTGTTGAAGAATTCCACCGGGGAGATCCCTTCGGGAATCCGGAGGGGGATCTTGCGCCGGGGGGTGAGAATGGCGCGGGGTCCGATTTGCATGGGGGAGTCGCCTTGGGTTGGAGGATTGAATGTCAACGCCACTGCCCGACCGTCTGTCTCAGCCATTGGGCTTTCTCCTGTCGTCCCGCTTCCTGGAAGGCTTGATGGCAGGTGGTGATCAGTTCCTCCAGGAAGGTCAGGCTGTTCCGGTCTCCATCCCGATCGGCCAGGATCACCGCCTGTTCCAGGTGGTACAGCCCCTCGCTGGCCAGTCCCAGGAAACGCAGGTTCATGCCCAGTTTGTAACGGCCATAGACGGCGTTGGGCTCGTTCTGGATCCATTGGCGCAGAATGGCCACGTTGCGACGGATTTTTTCCTGGTTCAGACCGGCGCTGTAACCGTGGTGCACCAGGCGCACCTCGATCTCCCGGGGGGGATGGTCCGGCCAGTGACGATAGACCGATTCCGCGATTCCCTCGTGCACCGG
>JADGCR010000144.1 GCA_015228895.1 Magnetococcales bacterium | reverse complement strand
TGTCCAGCACTGCGCGCAACCCTGTCTGCATCTGGAACAGGCTCTCCCCGATGGACCACTCCACCAGGGGGCGGTCCTCCTCCGGCTTGCCGTCGTCGTGAAACCGCTTGAGCGTCGCGGAGGCCAGATAGAGATGGGACAACACGTCCGCCATGCGACCGGAGAGGCTCTCCTTGCGTTTGAGTCCCCCTTGCAGGGTGGCCAGGGCCACGTCGGCGGTCAGGGCGAAGGCCGCGCTCATGCGGGAGAGACGCCGGAAGTGATCGCTTTGCAGACCCTCCACCGGGGCGCGGATGGGCCAGCCGTTGGTCAGTCCCAGCAGCAGGGCGCGGACGCCGTTGCGCGCAGAGAAGGCGACATGACCGAAAAAGGCCCGATCGAACGCCACCACGGCGCCAGGGAGGTCCGGGTTGCCCGCCGCCTCCATCTCCCGCAGCAGGAAGGGGTGGGAGCGCATGGCCCCCTGACCGAAGACGATCATGCTGCGGGTGAGGATGTTGGCTCCCTCCACGGTGATGCCGATGGGGATCGATTGATAGAGCGGGGCCATGAGGTTGCGGGGACCTTTGCAGATCGCCGCGCCGCCGAAGATGTCCATGGCGTCGTTGACCACCCGCCGCATCCCCTCGGTGAGCTGGTACTTGACCAGCGCCGAGATGACCGAGGGGCGTTCCCCCTGGTCCACGGCGGCGGCGGTCATGCGGCGGGCCGCGTCCGCCCGGTAGGTCTCTCCGGCCATGCGACCCAGAAGCTCCCCGACCCCCTCGAAATGGCCGATGGAGGTGTTGAACTGTTTGCGCACCAGGGCGTAGGCCCCGGCGGCCCGCACCGACAGTTTGTCCGCGCCCACGCTCAGGGCGGGCAGGGAGATGGAACGCCCCTCGGCCAACCGCTCCATGAGCATGCGCCACCCCTGACCCGCCCGCTCCGGTCCGCCGATGAGCCACTCCACGGGAATGAAGACCTCCTTGCCCGTGGTGGGACCGTTCATGAACGGAATCCCCATGGGATCATGGCGGCTGCCGATGGTGATGCCGGGCAGGTTGGTGGGAATCAGGGCCAGGGTGATGCCTGGACGGGGCCCCTTTCCCAGCCGGTTCTCCGGGTCGGAGAGCTTGAAGGCCAGGCCGAGCACCGTGGCCACCGGACCCAGGGTGATGTAGCGCTTGTTCCAGTTCAGGCGCACCCCCAGCACTCCGGAGCGGCCCTGGAAGGTGCCTGATTCCACCACGCCGGTGTCGGGCATGGAGCCGGCGTCGCTGCCCGCCTCCGGGCTGGTGAGGGCGAAGCAGGGGATCTCCTCCCCTTTGGCCAGACCGGGGAGATAGCGTCTCTTCTGTTCGTCGGTGCCGTAATGGAGCAGCAGTTCCGCCGGTCCCAGGGAGTTGGGGACCATGACCGTCACCGCGGCGGTCACGCTGCGGGAGGCGATGCGGCTCACCACCTCGGAGTGGGCCTGGGCGGAAAATCCCCAGCCGCCCCAGGCCCGGGGGATGATCAGGCCGAAAAAGCGGTGCTGCTTGAGAAAACGCCAGATCTCCGGGGGCAGATCCTGGTGATGGTGTTCGATGGACCAGTCGTCCAGAAGGCGGCACAACGCCACCACCGGGCCGTCGAGAAAGGCCGCCTCCTCCCTGGAGATCCGGGGCGCGGGCAGGGAGAGAAGACGCCGCCAGTCGGGAGCGCCGCTGAACAGTTCCCGATCCCACCAGACGGTGCCCGCCTCCAGGGCCTCCCGCTCGGTCTGGGACAGGGGGGGGAGGGCGCGCCGGAAGGCGTGGAGGAGCGGGGTGCTGATCAGGCGCCGCCGCAGCGGACCGGGCCACAGCAGGGCGCCAACCCCCACCAGGAGTGCCAACGTGATCCACGGGGTGATGTTCATGTCCATGACCTCCTTGCGTTGGTGGCGAGCGGGAGCGTCCTCCCCGCGATCGTCGTGTCGAGGGCCGGTTCCGCGTCGTGGGGTGGATGGCAGACCATGGTGTCGTCACACACCAGTCCCTGGGGGTCCCAGGGGAGGGTGTGGTAGTTGGCCATGTCGTCGAAGCTCACCAGGGGGTATTTGACGATTTCGAAATAGGGGGAGTGGTCGAAATCCCTGGGCATGTGCAGACGGCTGTTGCGGGGATAGAGGATCAACTGGCCATGGATGTCCCGTTGCACCACCGGGACAATCGGGAAATGGACCGACATGAAGGCTTCCGCCAGCATGCAGGCGCAGACGGTCTTGACATCCGGGCCGGGTCGCCTGCCGAACAGGCTGGAACGCCAGCGTCTGGGGATGATGCCGTAGGGCAGCAGCAGTCTGGCCAGATCCAGGATCTGGCGGATGTCGTAGCCGTGTCCAAGGCGGTTGATGGCATGGGTGATCACCCGGCGCACGTCCTGGTCGGTGATGCCCCTGGGACGACAGATGCGAATGTGTTCCCGCCGGTAGATGGACAGCGGGGAGAGGATCACCCCCTGGCCCAGAATGGCCTCGACGATGAGCCGTTCGTCCGGGGGAAGGGAGATGTGGTCGCTGATTTTCTTGCGCAGCCAGGGTTCCTCCACCTGGTTGAGGGAGCCAAGATAGAGGGCGGCGTGGGACCAGGGGCTTTGGGTGATGGCCTTGATCACCCGGCTGATACGGCTGCGGCCCTCCACCAGCAGCACGTCTCCGGGGCGTATGGCGTTGGCCATGCGGTCGTAATCGCTCAACGGCAATCCCTGGGGTGGTTCCTCTTCCATGAGCCATGTCACGACGCGGCTTTTGAGCGGGGTGGTCACGTTCCAACTCATGGTATCCTCCTGTTCGGTTCTGTGGGGTGGCTCCCTTTAAAAATCAACCAGGATTACGGCTTTTGAACACTTCGACTCTGGAACGGTTTGCTTGGTTCCCAATTCATGGTAACACCTTCCCACCTTTTGTGACCTGGTGTGACAAATGATTGGGTATGTTGTGTTGATTGGCGCCGTTCGGAACCCTCTGTCTCCAGGGGAGGCGATCCCCATCCTCAATTTTCAACAGTCAGCGGAACACCCCTCCGGCGATCTTTTTCCTGAACCTTTACATCTTGCCGATAAAACAGCATGCTATTGACCATCAGCAAGATTCTGAAACACAAATCCACGCCAGTGGTCTTGGGTGGGGCACTGGTAGTGCCTGCCGGACGTTTCCGCTCAAATGCGGGTCCGTTTGACCGGAAGCGGCAATAAGTGCCGGGTGGAAGCGGGCGTGGATGGGTCGGCAGGAGGGGCGCATTCAGTGTTTTGAGGTGAAATCCGGATTTTAATTCGGCACGATATGTGCATTATGGTTCGTTGAGTCCTTTTTATTAAGATTTTAGTGCGTCAAGGAACTGTCCCTCATGGCACTGGCGCACCAGGATAGACGGAGGCGAAACCATGAAATACGTCGTGGAAATGTTTGACGGCAGAAAGATCCGGGGCCTGCTGATGGGCAAGCAGCAGATGACGGAACTGATGGCCAAACTGGAGCAACTGGACCCGGCCCTGGGTGTCGTGGTATTGGATGTGTCACCCGAACCTCTCTGGAAAGCGGCCAAACGGGCGGAACAGGAACGGAAGCGGGAGTATCCCTGCATGGATTTTCAGCGCACGCTCCCCCTGGATCGCATCATGGCCTGAAAGGGTCACTCAAACCTGCCTGGCGTTGCCTGGAAAGGCACGACGCATGGATTAAAGATCATGTCGCGGAAGCTGACTTTTTTTATTGTGGACGACGACCCGGTCTCGATCGGCATCTCCACCGGGTTGTTGCAGGCGGCGGGCCATACGGTCCACTCCTCCACCTCCAGCCTTGACGCCAGGGAGCAGATCATCGCCCGCAAGGTGGATTGCGCCCTGCTGGACATCATGATGCCGGGCCTGGATGGCCTGGATCTGTGTCACCAGTTGCGCAGCGATCCCCAACTGCAACATCTTAAAATCGTCGTCGTGACCGGCAAGCAGTTCGCCTTCGACCGGGAGCGGGCCTACTCCTTCGGGGTGGACGGCTATCTGGTCAAGCCGGTTCAGCCGGACTCCTTCGTCACCCAGCTCTCCCGGATCATCGCGGACCAGATCGTGCTCAAATACTGGGGCGTGCGCGGGACGTTGCCGGTTTCCGGCACTCATGCGCTGCAGTGGGGTGGCAACACCTCCTGCGTCACGTTGGAATTCGCCCGGGGCGATCTGTTCATCTTCGACGCGGGCAGCGGGATCAAGCATCTGTCGGATTACATGATGGCGCAGAAGAAATCCCGTCTGGAGGCCAAGATCTTCATCTCCCACCCCCATTGGGACCATATCAACGCCCTGCCTTTTTTCACCCCGTTGTACATGCAGGGGAACGAGTTCGAGATCTGCGGTTCCTCCCACGGGGACATCAATATGCGGGAGTTGATCGTGGCCCAGATGGACGGGGTCTATTTCCCGACCAAGATCAGCGAGTTCGCCGCCAGGGTCTATTTCCGCAACCTCAAGGAGGAGAGCTTCCAGGTCAACAACCGGATCATGCTCCACACCATGCTGCTCAACCATCCCGGCAACTGCCTGGGCTATCGGGTGGACTATCAGGGGCGCTCCGTCTGCTACATCACCGACAACGAGATGTATCCACGGGAGAGTCCCCAGCACAATGCGCACTATATCAACAAACTGGCCGATTTCGTCCGCAACGCCGACGTTCTGATCACCGACGCCACCTACACGGACAAAGAGTATCCGGGGAAAATGCATTGGGGACACTCCGCCATCACCCCGGTGGTGGAATTGGCCCACCTGGCCCGGGTGAAGGCGCTCCATCTGTTTCATCACGACCCGGACCAGAAGGACGAAGCCATCGCCGCCAAAGAGCAAACGGCGCGCTTCAAGATGCAGCAGCTGGATCCCGACATCCTCTGTCTGGCCCCCAAGGAGGGCCAGACCTTCCTGATTTGATCCTCAAAGCCGCTGCATGGCCTTCAACAACGGGTCCACACCCTCCAGATGCATCTCCCCCATGGGATAGAGCATCTGTTCCTCCTTGATGTTGTGCTGCCGCATCAACACCATCAGGGTGGAACCGGCCCGGACCCAGGCCGGGAGATCGTTCTGACCCATGGCCTGGCGCATCTGGGCGATCACCCCCAGCATCTGGCGATGCTCCATGCGCATCACCGTGGTGGGGCCCTGGGTCATGCCGGTGGCCTGCTCGAAGGCGGGAAAGAAACCCTCCTCCTCCATGCGGAAATGGTGCTGCATGCTGGTGTCGAAAGAGAGGAACCGTTGACGGGCCTCGTTCAGTTCCCCGGCCTGGGCGGCGTTTTCCGCCTCGGCGTACAGGGCGTCGCACTGCTGATGGTCGGTGGTCATGAACTCCTTGAGTCCCCTGGTCCCCCCGGAACCAGGCAGACGGCGCAGCAGCACACGCCACTGTTCCGGTCCGTTTTCCAGGGGATGCCAGTCGAATCCTCCCCAGTATGTCGCCTGCAAGGTGGCCAGCAGCGGTTGGGGATCGCTGTCGCAAAGGGCCTGGAGGGCGCCACCAGGGGCCAACCCCGCGAACGCCTGCAGCAGAGTTTCTTCTTTTGCGGCGGTGTCCGTTCCCGTCAGATTCAATGGCGTATCGTTCATGTCACATCCCTGGTTGATGATTTTCGAAAGTGTGGTTTCCTGCTGCTTGGAGATCATTCTATCTGGATTTGTTCCTGGATGCATTGACATCCATCAAGACACCCTGCAGGATTTTTGCAAACCACGTCAACCCCTTTGAATAAGAAAATACCGCCATGCTCGCCACTGCCGGACTGCGTATCGATCAGGCCCCCCCATTGCATTT
>JADGCR010000143.1 GCA_015228895.1 Magnetococcales bacterium | reverse complement strand
TCCTTGGGAATCAGTCCGTGATTCAGGATGAAGGCGAAAACGTCACGTTGCGCCACGCGGTGCATGGGCAGCACCAGTTGGGGAGTGTTGGAGGTGTCGTTTTCTCCGCCGCCGGCTCCGATGGCGATGGTCCGATAACCCTGGCCGTCCGGGGCGGGATTGGAGGAGAGCAGGGTCGCCCCGCGGAACTTTTCGTGGTTGCGAAACAGATCCTCGCGGACAATGGAGCGCAACGCCTCCATGGAGGGGATCTCCCAGTGGCGAAAGGCGTAGATCTGCAAACGGGCGACATGCTGGAACATCTGTTCCGGGGAGGAGAGAAATTCGTGCAACAGCCACAGACAGTTGAGCTGGTTGTCAAAGTGGAGCTTCGGCTGCTTCAGGAAGGAGATGAACCGTTGCCGGGTCAGCAGGTTGAGAATTTCCCCGCGCAGATCACGCAGTCGTTTGCGGGCCTGGGGATCCACTTCGGTGGGCAGACGTGGAACGAGCCGGTTTTCGCGCAGACGGATGGTGGTGACCTTCATCGGTGACTCCAGTTGGGATGTGTGGATACGGGCGATGCAGTCGGTTATCCGGCTTCCTCGCCCACAAAGAGAACCTCCAGGTCGGACCAGACCGGTTTGACCTGGGCCAGGATTTCCCGGACTCCCCGTATCGGATCCCCATGATCCTCCAGATTGCTCAGGGCCTGTTCGACGAACATGCCGCACAGGGGCCACTCCCCCACATCGTCCAGATAGCTTTTGGCCAGCGCGAAGGCCCAGTAGGGGAGATCCCGCGGATCCAGCAGATAGGCGGTGAGACGTTGCCGGTCCTCCTCCGGGCCGTTCTCGGTGATGACCGCCCATCGGGCCGCGGGGGATTCCAGGTAGGCGGCCAATCGTTCCGGCGGGGTCTCCTTGCCGATGGCCAGCCAACGTTGCAGGCGCTCTTCGGGTACCGGGGTGTGTGGTGTGATGTCATCCATGGACAGGGCCTCCTGTCGGCCGACTTTCAAGAGAACAGCCGCCTGATTAAATTTTTCTGATGAAGGTTTCGCAGCGGCGAAACTCCTTTTGGATCTGTTCGATCAGCAGGCGACATTGGGTGAAATCTCCATTTTTCAGGGTTTCTTGCAGTTGCGTGCACAGACGCGACATGAAATGGGCGCCCATGTTGGCACTGGCCCCCTTGAGTTCATGGACGTTCTCCTCCAGGAGAGCGGCATCCTTGATTTTAAGATTTTTCTTCAATTTTGCAATGATCAGGGAGGCGGTGGACAGGAAGGTTTCGATGAACTCCGTGATCACCTTCGGATCGTCCCCAAAACTGGCTTTCAGTTGTTCGATGGAGATGGGTGGCAGGGCTTGCGCCTCCAGGGCGTCGGGGACGGGGAGGGTGCTGCATTGCCGTCCGGGGAGCCACTGGTCGAGCTTTTCCGCCAACTCCTCGATGCGGATCGGTTTGTTGAGGGTGTCATCCATGCCATGGGCGAGACACCGTTGCACATCGCCGGGCAGGGCGTTGGAGGTGAGGGCGATGATGGGGGTGCGTGACCTGTTGTCCGCGCCCTCTTGCTGCCGGATGAGGTGGGTGGCCTGCAGACCGTCCAGGATGGGCATGTGGCAATCCATCAGCACCATGGCGTAGGAGCCGGACTGCAGGGCATGGATGGCGTCCTTGCCGTTGGCCACGGTATGCACGGTGTAGCCCAGACGGTTGATCTGCATCTGGGCCACCTTCTGGTTGACGGCGTTGTCCTCGGCCAGCAGAATCAGGCGCTCGGCTTTTTCTTCCCCTCGGGGGGGGGACAGGGGGACGCGGTGGGACAAGGGGGCGTTGTCCGAGATGCCGGGTTCCGAATCCGTGGGGGGGTCGGGGTTGAGCACCGAGAGCAGACAGTCCAGGAGGTGATGCCGGTGCAGAGGCTTGGTGAGGTGGGTGACGAACCCCACCTTGCGCGCCTCGTCAAACCATTTCTTTTCATGGATGCCGGTGATCAGGATGAGTCCGATGGGGGGCAGCTCGGGATCGTTGGTGATGTTGCGTCCCATCTCCAGACACTCTTCCAGGGGAATGGGCGTGGCGGCCAGCAGCAACAGGTCGCAGGGGGTGCCCGCCTTGGCCTCGTGCTTGAGATAGACCAGCGCTTCCGCCGGACTCTCCACCGCGGCGCATTTCATGTTCCAACTCAGCAGATGGTTGAGCAGAATGGTCTGACTGGTCTGCCGGGGATCCACGACCAGAGCCTTGACGCCCTTCAGGGGGGCGTAGGTCAAAGGCGCGGCAGTCAGGTCCACCGTCTGGGAGGAGAGGGGAAAGGGGACGGTGAACCAGAAGGTGGAACCCTTGCCCCGTCGGCTGATCATGCCCATTTCCCCGCCCATCAGTTCCACCAGGCGGTTGGCGATGGAGAGTCCCAACCCCATGCCCCCATAGGCGCGGGTGGTGGAACCATCCACCTGGGTGAAGGGCTGGAAGAGCCGGTGCATGCTGGACTTGGGAATGCCGATGCCCGTATCCGTGACCGCGAAACGAACCACCAGGGGCGCTTTGGTTTTTTCCGTCAGGCGGGCCTGGATGACCACTTCCCCCTTTTTGGTGAACTTGACCGCGTTGCCCACCAGATTCAACAGAACCTGCCGCAAGCGGGCCGGATTGCCCAGCAGGATGTTGGGCAGTTTGGGGCTGACGTCGGTGAGCAGATCCAGGTTCTTTTGCTGGGCCTGGGAGGCCAGCAGTTCCGCGACCTCCTCCACCACCTTGAGGGGACTGAAGGGGGTGGCCGAGGACTCCATGCGACCCGCTTCCAGGCTGGAGAAGTCCAGGATGTCGTTGACGATGGTCAACAGAGCCTGGGCCGACTCCCGGACCGTGGTGGCCAGCTCCTTTTGTTCCTTGTTGAGCTTGCTGTCCAGCAACAGATCGGTCATGCCGATGACCCCGTTGATGGGGGTGCGGATTTCATGGCTCATGTTGGCCAGGAATTCCGATTTCAGGCGCGCGGTTTCCAGGGCGATGTCCCGCGCCTGCTTGATTTCCCGTTCCCACTGCTTGCGCAGATTGAGATCCTTGAACAGGGCAAAACTGCCGGTGACCCGCTGGCGTTCGAAGATGGGGAAGGAGATCACCGAAACCGGAATCAGATGGCCATCCCGATGGGTGAAAACGTCCTCGTCGGTGCGAAAGATCTCCCCCCGTTGGACACATTGCAGGATCGGACAGGCCTCGACCGGGACGCACTCGCCGGAGGCGTTCTGGAAATGGAAGATTTCGTGGGGATTCTTTCCCAGCAACTCCTGATGACTCCAGCCGAGCAGCCGTTCTCCGACTTCGTTGACAAAGAGGATGTACCCCCCCTGGTCCAGGATATACAACCCTTCCTCCAGATGACGGGTCATCTGCAGGAGGATCTCCGGATTCGGCGGCGCGGGAGGTTCCAGGCCGGAATCGGGCGGCAAAGGCGTTGGCTGAGTGTTCATTCAATTTATATATAATAATCTGGCAACAAAGCCAATCGAATTTTTCTCAGGCACCCCTGGCCACCCGGCGCAAACCTTCCAGCAGTTGGAGAAAATCCGCGGGCGGCTCGGCGGCGAACATCATCTCCCGGCCGCTGACAGGGTGGGTGATGGTCAGATTGGCGGCGTGGAGCGCCTGACGACGAAAGGTGTCCATGTGCGACCGGACCGCCTGCGGCCACGGTTCCGGGGGATGGAAAACACGGGCGTAGAGGGGGTCGCCCAGCAGTGGGTGGCCGATGTGGGCCATGTGGACCCGGATTTGATGCGTGCGACCGGTCTCCAGACGGCAGGAGACCAGGGTGAAGCCGGGCAGGGTCTCCAGGGTCTGCCAGTGGGTGACGGCGGGGCGGCCACGACGGGGTTCCACGGCCATTTTTTTCCGGTCATGGGGGTTGCGGCCGATGGGGGCGTCCACCGTGCCCCGGGATGTGGCCGGAACTCCCTTGACCAGGGCCAGATAACGCCGGAAGGCGGTGTGGGTCTCGAACTGCCTGGCCAGATGGAGATGGGCCGGATCATTTTTGGCCGCCACCAACAAACCACTGGTGTCCATGTCCAGGCGGTGTACAATACCGGGTCGGATCGCGCCGCCAATGCCGGAGAGTCCCCCTTCCCGCTCCGGTCCGCCACAATGATGGAGCAGGGCGTTGACCAGCACCCCGGAATGGCGTCCGGCACCGGCATGGACCGCCAGACCGGCGGGTTTGTTGATCACGATGATGTGGGCGTCCTCGAAGACCACCTCAAGGGGGATCGCTTCCGGATGGGCGGCGATTTCCAAGGGGGGGGGCAGGTCGAGCAGCAAGATCTCCCCCGCCTCCGCCTTGGCGTCGGGTGCGGGTCTGCTGCCATCCGGTCGGGTGATGCCGCCCGTCTTGAGCAGACGCTGGACCGCGGAGCGGCTCAATTCACCGTCTGTCAGGGCGATGGCCTTGTCCAGACGTTCCTTGTGCGCCGAGTCCGGGATCTGGATCCTGCGTGTCGTCATCAATCATCTCTTCCCAGTGAGGGGAAAACATCAGGAGCGGCCATGAGAGCCATCAAAATTTTTGTGATTTCCGGTGCCCTGGTCCTTTTGGTCGGACTGGGGGTGCTGGTGATGCGGATCCAGGGGACGCCCATCGCGGTCGCCCAGACCGGGCGCGTGGACGGGAGCGGCGCGCCGGACGAGAGTCTCGCCATTCCCCCCGGGGCGCGGGTGACCCAACTGGTGGGCATGGATTCCAGTGGGGTCGCGACCCTGGTGCAATTGGCGGATGGCGGGGCGCAACTGCTGCTCTTTTCCGCCCACGGCAAATTGAAACGCCGGATCAGTCTGACCGCCGGGGAGGTTCCCCCGTCCGCACCCCGAAGCCCAGGTAATTGACGCTGGCGTCCCCAACCGCCAACTCCCAGGCGTCCCGCAACGGGAGGTAACGCATGCCGGTGACATCCCGCATCGAGATGCCGGTGTGACGCAACCAGCGTCCCAGTTCCGAAGGGCGAATGAATTTTTCGAAATCATGGGTGCCCCGGGGCAGCCAACGCAGCAGATACTCCGCGCCGACAATGGCCAACAACCATGCCTGCGGGGTCTTGTTGAGGGTGGCGAAGAAAAAGTGTCCTCCCGGCTTGAGCACCGCCGCGCACTCCTCCAGAAAGGTCGGGACATCCGGGACGTGTTCCAGGACCTCCATGGCCAGCACCACGTCGAAAGTGGCTCCCCGTTCCCTGGCGAGATCACCCAGGGACTCCACCCGGTAATCCACCCGCGAGCCGCTCTCCTTCTGGTGTGTCCTGGCCACGCCGATGATGGTCTCGGAGCGGTCGATGGCCGTCACCCCGGCACCCAGGCCATCCAGCGCCTCGGAAAGAATTCCGCCTCCGCAGCCGATGTCGAGTATTTCCAGTCCCTCCAACCGGGCGCGGGGCGACTGGCGCAGCTGGGCGCAGATGTACTCCGTGCGCAAGGGATTGATGCGATGCAGCGGCTTGAATTTGCCGTCCGGATCCCACCACTCGTGGGCCATTCTCTCGAACTTGGCGATCTCTTCCGGGTCCTCTTTGGACATGATTTTCTCCAGTTGTTTTCTTTAAGCGAAGACATTTTTCGCTGGAACGGGCGTCCGGGATGCGGTTCGACCGGATCCTCTCCTCTGCCCTGCGATTGATCCATCTTGTCATTGAAACATAAAAAACGGTGGAACGGAAAGTGCCGGTGGAATTTTTTTGGATGTCCATAACGATGCGCGAGATGTCGGTATGGGTTTTGCTAATGTTGCCATATCGTTTGCAGCTCCAGGCCGGGTCGGTTTGGCC
>JADGCR010000142.1 GCA_015228895.1 Magnetococcales bacterium | reverse complement strand
AGATTTTCTGCACGAAACGTTCGATCAGCCCAATGGTTTGCAGAAATCTTTGATTGGACGCGTGAAAGATCGCGGCGATGTTCTGGAAGCGGCCCATCCGGTTTTCGAGATGTTGCAGCGCGTAGAGGAGCACCACCTGGGTGGGCAGGGTCTGCAACAGGGGGGCATGGTGCCGGAACGGGTTGTCCGGCGAGAGGCCCGCCGCGTCCAGCAGCAGCCGGGAGAGCACCGTGACCTCATCCTGGCCGGTGCGGAAACGCTCTTCCGAAACCATCAAATGCAGGTGGTCGCTGTGGAGGGGTTGCCGGGGGGCGTGGAAGCTCCAGTCGATGATTTTCAAACCCTCCGGGGTGGAGAGCAGGTGTCCGGAGTGCAGGTCGCCGTGCATGCGGGCACAGGGTACGGGCTGTTCTCCGAGGAAGGCGCGGATCTGTTCCAGCAGGGGGGCGCGCCCGTTGTACTCCAGGAACAAGGCCACGTTGGGGTAGACCAGCAGAGTGCTGGCGGGCAGGGGGAGGGCGGTCTCCCGTTGGTGGCGGAAAAAGATTTCCAGGTCGTGCGTTCTGGGTGTCTGGCCGGTTGGCACCAGGGGAATGGCCTGAACGGGCAGACCGTCCACCTCCAGGCAGCGCATCGGGAGGATGAAGCGTCCCAGGGTGGGGTCCCGTTGCAGTTGCGCGACGGTATCGGCCTCCTTGCGCAGTCGCGCTCCGGCGTTTTGGGAGGTGGGGATTTTGTAGAGGGTGCTTTGGGTTTTGACGATCAAGGTGCTTTTTTGATTGCGGTTTTCGATGCTGCGCACCGCCTGCCGGGATTCGTTGTTGGCCGCCAGGATGGTCTCCAGCAGACTTTGCGCCCGGGCGTTGGTGCGGATCAAATACGAGTGGGGCAGCAGCCGTTTCAGCCCTTTGAGTTGCTGGCCGTGGCCGGGGTTGTCCAGCAGGTGGATGGCGGCGATGTCCCGGTAATCCGGGTCGGGGATGTCGAAGCCGATATCGGCGAATCCGGCCTCCTCCAGCAGTTCCCGGTAGCCCCGTTTGCCATAGGTGTAGGTGCGATAGGGTTTGTTGAATTTGTGTCGGGAAACGAAATTGGCCAGGGGCCGCGGCAGGATGGTGCCGTATTTGATTTCGGTATGCTCATCGGGCAGACCGAGAAAATAGACCAGACCGTAGCGGTGTTCGATGCCGATGAAGAGTTGTCCATCGGGTTTCAGAATGTTGCGGATGTTGCGCAGGAAGGCCAGCTGCACCTCGCGGGGATCTCCCTTGGTCAGGTATTCCGGCAGCCACTCCAGTACTCCGTTGAGCACCACCAGATCCAGACTGTTGTTCCGGAACGGGAGCAGCGCCCCGTCGCCGCCGTGGAGAAAGGTGATGTTGTCCGGGCCGGTTCTCTGACAGAAGTGCAGGCTTTCGTAGGTCATGTCCATGGAGAAGACGTGCCGGGCGAAGTGGGCCATGAATTTGGTCAGATTGCCCCATCCCGCGCCATAGTCCAGCGCGACCGTGTTCCGGTTCAGCCGGCTCAACAGGGTGCCGACGCCCCGGTTCTGGTCCAGGGCGTAGAAATCGTATTTCCATTGCAGTTCGTGTTTGAAGACCTGGTAGCAGGTTTTCAGGATATCCGGTGCCTGGTTGATGCGTTGCAACGCCTCTTTGGGCATCTTTTCGCGGAAATAGAAATCCCGGTTTTCCGTGAGGCGGAAGATGCCGTTTTCGTCCCTGGGATACGGGACATGGCATCCCACGCAGCGCGCATTTTGCAGTGCCTGACCACATTTCGGGCAGGCAAGAAACGGTTCCATGGGATGGGTCGCACTCATATCGACTCCAGGAGGGGGGAACGGGTCATGGTGTGATGAACAGCTCTTTTTTTTGTTTGGATTAACGGAATATTAAAAAATACACCCAATCCGTGCGTCAGGTCAAGGGGAGAGAGGCAATTGGACAGGGGGGAGGGTGACGCATCGATCACAAGAACCGTGTCGTGCAACATCTTCGTTGTGTCGGGTTGTTGTATAACTGCGACACAAATCAAATAATCTTCTATTTGCAAAAACAACAACCAATAATAATTTTTTTTAGAACATGTTTTATAGATAATTTAAGATATTTAATAATCCTGATTTTTCAGATAAAAAATATAATCTTTAATTGTGCGTCATGTCGTCAGTTTGGACAAAAAATCAGCCAGTCGGGCCGCCATGCCGGCATAGTTTCTGTGCTGAAAGACGATTGCACGGCCCATCTGGCCCATCTGGTGGGTCTGGTGGAGGGGGGTGTTCAAGGCTTGCTCCAGGGCGGCGTGGATCGGGTTCGGGTGGAAATCGGCGAACCAGCCGCATCCGGCGTGCTCGAACAGGTTCAGGCACTCCGGCAATCTGGACATGACCACGGGCAGGCCCATGGCGTAGTATTCCATCAGTTTCAAGGGGGAGGAGACCTGGTACAAGGGCGTGGGAGGGATGAGGCAGAGGGCGATGTGACAGGTTCTCATCCTGTCGTACAACTCGGCGCGGGGCAGGGCGGGGAAAACCGTGACCTGGCTGGAGCGGTTGGGCATGGTGTGGGAGATCAACCGGCGGGTGAACGCTTCCTGGGCGGTGTAGATGTCCAGTCTCCAATCCGGACTCTCCAGGCGGTCGAAGGCTTGCAACACCACCTCCATCCGGCGCAGAGCGTCCATGGTGCCGATGTAGAGAAAACGGCGCACGGGGTCGGTCAGGGGAGAGTCGGCGGGCGGGGGGAGCAGGTCGAAATCCACACCGCTGTGCACCGGAAATACCGGCATCCCCCCAGGCAAACCCAGCATCCCCGGCATCCGCTCGGAAATGGGCAAGAATCCATCCGCCCGACGCATCAGACGCATCTGGAAAAAATGGTTCACCCGGTAGGTCAACCACTTGCGCGCCTTGGCGAAACCTTGACCCCCTTCCGCGTAATAGTGTCGATAGGTGTGGGGAAAAGAGTAGTGGAAACAAACCTTGAAACCGAAACGCGTCCGATGGCGCAGAGCGTTCCCGTAGGCGGGAAAGATGTTGCGCACCAGGACGAAATCCACCGATTCCAAAGGCAGCAGGAGGGATAACGCCTCCAGCCAACGTCCACGCCAACGGTAGGGAATCACGATCCTGCGCTCCTGCAACCACGCCGTGGCGCTGGCCTGCCGGTCGTAATAGACGACAATGACATGATAATGATCATTCAGTGCGCGATAAAACAATGATTCCACCGAGGCGTGGCTGGAGCCGGCCACCTGATCGGAGTAATAGACCAAAATCTTCTTGTTCGAGTCCGGCATGAGATTGACAACCATTTTTATGAATTCAACGAGATTGTCGATAGAATAGCATGTCCCCATGGGAATCCACAAACCCTGTCGCAAGTCGGCTTGACATTAACGGCATTTACATCCATGCTGCCTCGATTTTGATGCGGCTGCTTGAACATCCAAACCTTAAGAAGGAGTGACAATGTCTATTTTTATTATTGCGGAAGCGGGCATAAATCATAATGGTGATATCGAGATTGCCAAAAATCTGATCAGCGCCGCCGCTTCCTGTGGGGCGGATGCGATCAAGTTTCAAAAAAGAACTTTGGATGTGGTCTACACCAGGGAGCAGTTGGACGCCCCGCGGGAAAGCCCCTGGGGCAACACCCAGCGGGCGCAGAAGGCCGGATTGGAATTCGGTCTGGAGGCGTTCCAGGAGATCGATCGCCACTGCAGGGAGGTGGGCATCGAATGGTTCGCCTCGGCCTGGGATGTGGAGGCGCAGCGGTTTCTGCAACAGTTCGATTTCCGGCACAACAAGGTCGCCTCCGCCATGTTGACCCACGAACCCTTTTTGAACATGGTGGCGGAAGAGAAAAAACCCACGTTCATCTCCACCGGGATGTCCACCCTGGAAGAGATCGCCAACGTGGTGCAACTGTTCCGGAAAAAGGATTGTCCCTTCGAACTGATGCACTGCAACTCCACCTATCCCATGCCGGAGAACGAGGCCAATCTGCGGGTGATGGGCACCTTGCGCAAGCTGTTCAACTGTCCCGTGGGCTACAGCGGCCACGAGGTGGGATTGACCATCTCCGTGGCGGCGGCGGCTCTGGGGGCCTCCTCCATCGAACGGCACATCACCCTGGATCGGGCCATGTACGGCTCGGATCAGGCCGCCTCCGTGGAGGTGGTGGGTTTCGTCCGTCTGGTGCGCATGATCCGCGCGGTGGAAATGGCCATGGGCGACGGGGTGAAGAAATTCACCGACCAGGAGCGCTCCTCCCGCGCCAAGCTGGCACCCTGGTCCCTGGATCACTCGGTGGATCACCCCAACAACCCTTTCCGCGCCTGATGACCCGATGAACACCACTCAGGGCGGGGTCTGTCTGCTGACCGGAGCCACCGGGGGACTGGGGCGCGCCATGGCCGGGCGTCTGGCACGGGCGGGTTATCGGCTTTTCTTGACCGGGAGGCGGGCCGGGGCGTTGGCGGAGTTGGCCGATTCCCTGGGAGGGGCGGCCTGGTGCGCGGCGGATCTCGCCGCGCCCGGCGCCTGCGAACAGATCGTCGCGGCCGCTTCCCAGACCATGGGGCAGGTGGATGTCCTGATCAACAACGCAGGCGTTTTCCCCGTGGGGTCGTTTCTGGAGACCACCCCGGAACTGTACGAGCAGTGCTTCGACATCAACGTCCGGGCGCCGATCCGGCTCTCCCGGCTGGTGCTGCCGGGGATGGTGGCGCGGGGTTGGGGGCGTTTGATTCACATCGCCTCCTCGTCGGCTTACGCGGGTTTCAGGAACACGGCCCTGTACTGCGCCTCCAAGCACGCCCTGTTGGGGTTCTCCCGCTCCTTGCACGACGAACTGCGGGAACGACAGGTGCGCAGCATCTGTCTGTCGCCGGGTTCCTTGCAGACCGAAATGGGGCGGCTGGTGCCGGGGCAGGATTTCTCCACCTTCATCGATCCGGTCGAGGTGGCGGATTACCTGGTTTTCGTGTTGTCCGCCCGGGGCAACATGGTCACGGAAGAGGTGCGTTTGAATCGGGTGATCATTCGATGAGCTATCTGGAAGCGCTGTTTTCCCTGCAAGGCAAGGGGGCCGTGGTCACGGGGGCGGCCCGTGGCAATGGTCGGGCCATGGCCGAGGCGTTGCTGCGCGCCGGGGCGGCCACCCTGTTGGTGGATCGTCTGGAGGATGAGTTGCACGAGACGGTGGCGACGTTGCGTGCCCAGGGGTTGGCGGCGTTCCCCCTGGTGGCGGATATCACCCCGGGGGAGTTTCCGGACCGGCTGGTGGCCGAGGCCGTGGCCTGTCAGGGGGGGATCGACATCCTGGTCAATAATGCCGGGGTGACCTTTTCCCACGGGGTGCTGGAGTATCCGGAAGCCGCCTGGGAGACCACCTATCAGGTCAACCTGAAGGCCCCTTTCCGCATTGCCCGGGCCGTGGCGCGGCACATGGTGGAGCGGGGTGGGGGCAGCATCATCAACATCACCAGCCTCAACGCCGAACTGGCCTTTCCGGACAATCCCGCCTATGTGGCCTGCAAGGGGGGGTTGAAGCAGTTGAGCAAATCCATGGCCATGGATCTGGGGCATTTGGGCATTCGGGTCAACAATGTGGGACCGGGCTATTTCCACACCGACATGACCAAAAAGAGCTATGCCGACCCGGAACGCAACCGCCAGCGGCGGGAGCGGACGGTGCTGGGACGGTGGGGAGAGCCGGAGGATCTGGCGGGGGGGACTGCGGGTTTTGGCCCGGTCATGGCGGATGCCGGGGGATTTTTTGGGATGACAGGGTGTCTATTGGGTTCGGTC
>JADGCR010000141.1 GCA_015228895.1 Magnetococcales bacterium | reverse complement strand
CTTTTTCATGAAGGCGGGCAAGCCGCGGACGGCGGCCAGTTGGGCCAGGTTGTCCCGATGGGGTTGGCCCCAATAGCCGGACCAGGTCACCCCCGCTGGCACGGAGCCCGCCACCCCGGTGGAGGCCCCCACCCGCGCACCGCGACCGATGGTGACATGGGGCACCAGACCCGCCTGTCCCGCCAGCACCACCCCATCCTCGATGCGACAGGAACCGGCGATCCCCACCTGACTGACGATGACGCAGGCGCGACCGATGGAGACATTGTGGGCGATTTGGACCAGATTGTCGATTTTGGTCCCGGCGCCGATCAGGGTCTCCCCGAAACGGGCGCGATCGATGGTGGTCCCGGAACCGATCTCCACATCCTCCTCGATGCGCACGATGCCCAAATGGGGGATCTTGCGATGCGCCCCCGCCACATATTCGAACCCGAAGCCATCCCCGCCGATCACCGCGTTGGAATGGATGACGCACCGGGGGCCGACCACGCACCTTTCGTGGATCACCGCGCCCGCGTGGACCTCGGTGTGATCGCCGATCACCACTTCGGCCCCGATCACCGCCAAAGGACCGACAGCCACCCCCGTACCCAGACGGGCGGTGGGATCGATGACGGCTGACGGGTGGATGCCCTTCAGCGTGAGCGTCCGCCCCCCCAGCAACAGGGCCGCCCGACCCGCGTCCAGCGCCGGGGCCGCACTCACCAGCAGGGGGACTCCGGTTTCCGCCTGGGCCATCTCCACCAGGGCGGGTGGCACCAGCAGCGCGCCGGCCCGTCGCGCCCCGGAGAGCCATTTCTGCGCCACCACAAAGGAGAGATCCCCCTGGTCGGCGTTTTCCAGCGGGGCCACCCCGGAGATGTCCACGTCCCCGCCACGGGGTTCCAGGGCCAATTGTTGGGCCAGTTCGGTCAGTTTCATCGTATGATCACTCTTGAATAAAAAAATACGTTTCTGGAAACCACGCGTATTTCCTGAAGGCGACACCGTGGTTTTTCCGGTTGCGCCTGATCGTCTTGCGACGTGGCGATCAGGGGATGGGCATCGACGCGTCCGCGCCATACTTCCGCCAGCGCCTCATTCCGACTCATACCGATCGCCCATGCTGTCTGGAATAAAGGCTGACGTGGGCCAGCAGTCCCATGGCGATCATGAGGGTCACCATGGAGCTGCCCCCGTAGCTGATCAGGGGCAGGGGGACCCCGACCACCGGCAACAGACCCAGAACCATGCCCACATTGACCAGGATCTGAATCGAAAACAACAGCGTCGCGCCCACCACGGTCAGCAGGCCGAAGCGGTCGTTGGCCATTTCGGTGATCATGAGCGCCCGCATGATGATCAATACGTACAGCGTCAGCAGGGTGACTCCCCCCAGAAAGCCCCACTCCTCGGCCAACACCGAGAAAATGAAATCGGTATGGCGTTCCGGCAGGAAATTCAACTGGCTCTGACTCCCCGCCATGAAGCCCTTGCCGGTCAATCCCCCCGATCCGACCGCGATCTTGGATTGAATGATATGGTAACCCGCGCCCAGCGGATCCTGTTCCGGGGCGAACAGGGTAATGATCCGCTGTTTTTGATAAGTGTGCAAGCCACTCCAGGCCATGGGCAGGGAGGCGCCGAATCCGACCAGCAGCACCAGCAGCACACGCCAGGAGAGTCCCGCCACCACGATCATCGACAGTCCCACCCCCCCGAGCAGGACCGCCGTGCCCAAATCGGGCTGTTTCACGATCAGTCCCATGGGGATGAGAATCATCAGGAACGGAATGCCGAAATCCCGCCAACTCAGGCCGTGTCCCCCGGCGCGGTCGTGAAAATAACGGGCCAAAGCCAGGATCAGGGCCACTTTCATCACTTCCGAGGTTTGCAGGCGGAAAATCCCCAGGTCCAGCCAGCGACGGGCGCCCATGCCCACGCTGCCCATGATCAGGGTCGCCACCAGCAACAACAGGCTCATGCCATAGGCCAGATAGGCGAAGCGTCGATAGATTTTTTCGCCCGCTGTCAGGGAGACCGTGCCCATGATGCCGATGCCCAGACCGAACTGCACCACCTGGCGCCAAAACAGCCAGATGTTGTCCTCGCCCCCCACGGCGGAATAGAGGATGCCGAATCCCAAACACGAGGTCAGGGTCAGCAGCAGCAGCAGGCTCCAGGGGAAGCGGCGCAGCCGTTCCGACCAGCTCAGGCTGATGGTGCCGCTGCCCAGGCTCAAAAGATTCTGTCCGGATTCGCTCATGGCGTCAGACACCGTACTTGGCGAAAAATTTGTCCAATACCCGCTTGGCCACCGGGGCCGCCGCCGACCCGCCATGTCCGCCATGCTCCACGATCACGGAAATCGCGATTCTGGGCTTTTCTGCCGGGGCATAGCAGACAAAAAGGGCGTGGTCCTGAAGATTCTCGTTGGTGTTTTTGATCAGTTGACCACTTTTTTCCCGTTTGTGGCGTACCACCTGGGAGGTCCCGGTCTTGCCGGCGATCCGGATGCCCCCTTCGGGGCGGGCCTTGGCCCCGGTTCCGGTGGGGTCGTGCACCACGGCTTCCAGACCTTGACGCAGCAGTTCCAGGTGATACGTGGAAACAGACAACTGGGAGAGGAGTTCCGGCTGCTGCCCTGGTTGCAATCGCAGCAGGGTGGGGCGGTAGACCATCCCCCCGTTGGCCACCGAGGCGACCATGTTGGCCAATTGCAAGGGCGTGGTCAAGACATAACCTTGACCGATGCCGGTGATCAACGTCTCTCCTGGATACCAGGAGGCCTTGAACATCTTGCGTTTCCAGGCGCGGGAGGGGATCAGGCCGGAGCGTTCCCCGTCCAGTTCCACCTTGGTCACCTCCCCCAGGCCCATCTTGCGGGCCTGCCGCTCGATGGCGTCGATCCCCAGTCGTTCCGCGAGTTTGTAAAAGTAGACATCGCAGGACTGGGTGATGGCCTGCACCAGTCCCACGCTGCCGTGTCCCCCCCGGCGCCAGCAGTAGAACTTCTGCTCCTCCTTGACCAGGGAGCCCCCGCAAAAGAAATGTTCCTTGGGATCGATCTTGCCGTTGATCAGCCCCGCCAGGGCCACCACGATCTTGAAGGTGGAACCGGGAGGATAGTGTCCCTGAATCGCCTTGTTGATCAGGGGACGGCTGGGATCGGTGATCAACGCCTGCCACTGGCTGTGGTTGAAGCCGTGAATGAATTGATTGGGATCGTAGGTGGGATAGCTGACCATGGCGAGCACCTCTCCGGTGTTGGGGTCCATGGCCACGACCGAACCGGCCTCGTTGCCCAGCGCCGCCTGCGCCTCCTGCTGGAGATCCGCGTCCAGGGAGAGGATCATGTCGGTACCCTGTTGGGGCGGGGTGCGGTGCAACTCCCGCACATGTCGTCCCACCGCGTTGACTTCCATTTCCAGGACTCCCTCATGACCCCGCAGGGACGCCTCGAAATGTTGTTCCACGCCGCTTTTGCCGATCAGGTCTCCGGGTCGATAGGTGTGCCCGGAGAACCGTTTGCGGTCCGAGTCGCTGGGTTCCCCCAGGTAGCCCAGGACATGACAGGCCAGCGAGGCCAGGGGGTAGTAACGGATGGATTGATTCTGGATCTCCACGCCGGGGAATTCGTGAATGCGCACCTCGATGCGACTGATCTCCTCCCAGGTCAGGTGGGATTTGACCCGCAGGGGCAAAAAGGAGCGCTGACGCCGGGCCAGTTGCAGGAGATGTTTCACCTCGTCGTCGGAGAATTCGATGAAGCGCCCCAACCGTTTCAGCAGAAAACGGAGCGTGCCCGCCAATTCCGGGATCACCACCATCTCGAAGTCGGGATTGTTTTCCACCAGGATGCGCCGGTCCCTGTCAAAAATCCGGCCACGGGGCGCGGCGATGGGTTTCAGGCTGATGCGGTTGTCCTCGGCCAGGGTGCGGTACTCGCCGCCGCGCATCACCTGGAGGTAGAACAGCCGTCCCCCCAGGGTGACGATGGCCGCCCCCAGGAAACCGCCCACCACCAGGAGACGGCGGCGGGCGTCCCCCCGGAACTGTTCCCGGTCATCGTCGAGCATGGGGTTCCTCCAACCAGGTCTGATGGATCAGGACCAGGAGATGAATCACCAGGGGGGCGATCAACATGGTGGCCACGGGGCGTCCCGCCAACAACAGCCAGCGCGCGGCGGGTCCCCACATCAGCATGGTGACCAGCAACTGGAGTCCTTCGGTCAAACAGGTCAAAAATAACAGCACGAACAACAGATAATAAAAATCCATGGAACGGAAGAGACGGCCCAGGTGTCCGGTCAGCAGGACCAGGATGATGTTGGTGAGACCGTGCAGCCCCACGGGAGAGCCGGAGATGAGATCCACCAGCAGTCCGGAGAGCAGGGCCAGTTTGGGTCCGCAACGATCCGCGCGATAGAGGCGCCAGTAGAACAGCGCGATCAGGACCAGATCCGGCCTGAAAACCGACCAGGCGGGAAAAGGCATCGCCATTTCCTGCACCACCGCTGCCACGAAAACGGTCATGGCCGGCAGCCATGGGATCAGCAGGGAGACGATCATGGCAACGAACGGGCCTCGTCATGGGTCACGGTTTCTTCTCGTGGGTGGCGACGGCAGGTTGAGGCAGGAGCAGACGGGCCTCCTCGATGCGGTCGAAATCCACCATGGATTGCACCACGGCCTGTTTGAACAGTCCATCCTCGCCCGCTTCCAGGGAGACCACCCGGCCCACCAGCAGCCCCTTGGGGAAGATCCCGCCGGTCCCGGAGGTGATCACCTGGTCCCCCAGTTGGACATCCGCGTCCTTGGGGAGGTACTCCAGGTTCATCAGCGGACCGTTCTGGCCCGCGGAGACCGCCCGCACCCTGGAACGCTGGATCAGAACCGGCACGCGGGAGTTGAGGTCCAGCAGAGACAACACCAGGGAGGCCGATCCGGAGGCGCGCACCACCCGTCCCACCAACCCTTCCGGCACGATCACCGGGGCGTTGACGATGACGCCGTCCTGACGTCCGGTGTTGAGAATGAACGAACGGGCGAAAGCGGAGGAGGAGTCCCCCACCACCTTGACGACCAAGGCGCGGAAGGCGGGATCGGGGGTCATTTTCAGTAACGATTTGAGCCGTTGGTTCTCCCGTTCCAGCTCCTCGATGCGCACCCCCAGGGGGCGCAACCGTTCCAGTTCCGTCTTGTACAGGCGGTTTTCCCGATCCAGGTGCATCAGTTCGTTCACGCGGGCGTGAAACCGCTCGATGAGGGAGATCGGTTTGATGATCAGACTCTGCGCCGGCGCGGTGATCTGGAGCAGGGCCTCCTGGACCGCGTTGCGGTCATTGGAGGCGATTCCCCCGGCCATGAGCAACAGAGTGAATGCCACCATCAAGGTGAAGAATACCGAGATGGCGTTGCGGTATTCTCTCAGCAGGACCAGTATGGCGGTCATAAAACAACCTGTTGAATGATGGGCTATCGATCCATCAAGATGTCGGACATGCTATCCAATTCTTCCAACGCCCGACCGGATCCCATAACCACGCACGAGAGTGGATCGTCCGCGATGATGACCGGCAACCCGGTCTCCTCGGACAACAGAAGATCCAATCCCCGAAGAAGCGCCCCGCCTCCGGTCAAGACAATCCCCCGATCCACGATATCTCCCGCCAGTTCCGGCGGGGTTCTTTCCAGGGCCACCCGCACCCCTTCGACGATGGCGTTGATGGGTTCGGCAAGGGCTTCCAGGATCTCCGGGTCTGAAATGACCTGGTGCTTGGGCACACCATGAATCAAATCCCGTCCTTTTACCTCAACTTCCAATCGCTTTTCCAGGGGAAAAGCGGAGCCGACTTGAATTTTGATAATTTCAGC
>JADGCR010000140.1 GCA_015228895.1 Magnetococcales bacterium | reverse complement strand
TGGCCACCACCATGCCCACGGCCACGGCTTCCCCGTGCAACCAGACGCCGTAACCGGTCAACGATTCGATGGCGTGGCCAAAGGTGTGGCCCAGATTGAGCAAGGCCCGCGTGCCGTGTTCCCGTTCGTCCGCCGCCACGATCTCCGCCTTGATGGCGCAGCAGGTGCGCAACACCTCGGTGATCGGTGCCGTTTCCATGGCCAGAATGGCCTCCAGCCGGTTTTCCAGCAGCGCGAAAAAATCCCCGTCCCGGATGATGCCGTACTTGATGACCTCCGCCATGCCCGCCAAACGTTCCCTTTCGGGCAGGGTGCGCAGGGTTTCCACATCCATCAGGACCAGACAGGGCTGATGGAAGGCCCCGATGAGGTTTTTGCCCAACGGATGGTTGATCCCGGTCTTGCCCCCCACCGAGGCGTCCACCTGGGCCAGAAGGGTGGTGGGCAGTTGGGCGAAGGGCACTCCGCGCAGGAAGGTCGCGGCGGCAAAGCCGGTCATGTCGCCCACCACGCCTCCCCCCAGGGCCAGCAGGGTGTCGGCGCGCTCGAACTGGTGGGCGATCAGGGCGTCGAAGATGGTTTGCAGGGTGGACCAGTTTTTGTGTACCTCCCCGTCCGGCAGGAGGATGGGCAGCACCGAGAAACCGCTTCGCTCCAGGGAGTGGGTGGTCTGGGCCAGATAGAGGGGCGCCACCGTCTCGTTGGTGACCACCGCCACGCGTCGTCCTTTCACCCTGGCGCGCAGTCGTGCGCCGATGGTGGACAACAGGCCGGAACCGATGTGGATCTCGTAGGAACGGGCGCCCAGGTCCAGCGCCAGGACATGACCGTCGTCGCTCATGGTTGCGTCGCTCATGGTTGTGTCGCCTCGACGATGATTCTTGGCGTGAGAAACACCAGCAATTCCACCTGTTCGTTCTCCTGGAGCTGCTGTTTGAACAGCCAGCCGAACAGGGGGATGTTCTTCAGATGGGGTACGCCGGTGGTGCTGTCGCTGTCCTTGGTTTTGTAAATGCCGCCCAGCACGATGGTTTCGCCATTTTTCACCAGGGCGCGGGTCTTGATCTCCTGTTTGATGATGGGAGGGGGGGCGGCGGAGTTGGAGGTCCCCGGGGTGTTGTTGGTGGCCAGCACCTCCAGGATGACAAATCCGTTGGGGGTGATCTGCGGGGTGACCGTCAGGCTCAAGGTGGCGTCGATATAGGAGTAGGTGGTGCCTCCGGTGCTGTCTCTGGTGGGATAGGGTTGGGAAAAACCCTGACTGATGCTGGCCGCCTGATTGTTGGTGGTGAGAATGCGGGGACTGGAGATGGCGGTGAGTTTGCGGGTGTTTTCCAGCGCCCCCAGCTCGATGTCCAGATCCACCAGCGGAGAGATGGACCCCATGTGGAAGCCGAGAGTGCCGGAACCGGCGCCGACGGGATTCAGGTTGACGTTCATCGGGGCGTTCTCGGACATCTGCACCCGCGGGGAGGTGACGTTGGTGGCGTCGAACTGTTGGGCCTCATAGGCGTTGAGCGCGTTGCCGGAGAGTCCCCACTTGTTGTTGCGCTTGTAGTTGAACCCCCAGCTGATGCCCAGCGAGTCCAGACTGTTGCGGGTCACTTCCACGATGCGGGCCTCGATGAGCACCTGGGAGATGGGACGGTCCAGTTTGCCCACCATCTCCCGGATCTGGGCCAGGTTGCCCGCCACATCCTTGACGATGAGGGTGTTGGTGCGGTCGTCCAGAGAGACCGTCCCCTGGCTGGAGAGGATGCGGGTTCCCTTGGCCTGATCTCCCTCCTGGAGCAAGGTCTTGATGTTTTTCGCCTGGGCGAAACTCACCGGGATCATCTCCGTCAGCACGGGTTCCAGTTGTTTCTTGCTGTTTTGTTCCGTGATGCGCGCCTCGGTGGATTTCTGGATTTCGCTCAAGGGGGCGATGCGCAGGACGTTCCCCATTTTGATCTTGCCCAGTCCCTTGGCTTCCAGCATCAGGTCCAGGGCCTGGTCCCAGGGGACATCCGTGATGCGCATGGTCAGGGTGCCGGTCACGGTGTCGGAGAGGATGATGTTGATCCTGGCGATCTCCGCCATGAAGCGCAGGGCGTTCTGGATGTCGATGTCCTTGACGTCCAGGGAGACTTTTTGTCCCGCGTAGGGGAAGCTCTCCTGAGCGGGTTGGCCCCTCTCCAGGGCGGGCTTGACCCGGATGAGGATCTCCTGCTCCTTTTGGAGGATTTCGTGCTGACCGGCCTGCGGGTTCATGCGCAAGGTGGCCTGGAGGTTCTCCCCCACGGGTTGCAGATCCAGGTAATCCACCGGCCCGCCGAAGGCGCGCACATCCATGCGCCGGATCCATTTGGCGTCGGCGACGGTCTTTTTGAGGGTCAGGATCAGGTCCATTCCCTGGCGGCTGCTCTGGGCGGCGGACCCTTCCCTGTCCAGCTGGATGCGGGTGACGGCGTCGTCGGCGTCACGGGAGAAGGCCACGTTGACGATGGCGGGGACGCCGGCGATATCCGGGCGTTGGGTGAGATGGATGACGGGGGTCTCCTTTTCACGGGTGACCCGGTAGGCGATGCCCGCGCCGGTCAGATCCACGATCATGCGCGTCTTGCCCGGAGCGCCCACCAGTTGGCCGCTGGCCACCTCCGGGGTGCCACCGGCGACGGGACGGCTCTCCTTGGGACCGGACATGCCGGGCAGATCCAGAACCATGCGGGGGGGATCGACGGTGCGGAAGATCTTCGGCTCCGGGAAGGGGCCGGTGCCGATGAAACGGATCTCCGTGCCATCCGGGACCCGGGTGATGCGGGCCTCCCGCACTTCGAGCCGGTTTTTGGCGGCGGCCTGGTTCTGGGACAATACGGTCAGTTCGATCCCGGTCGGATTCTCCTGGATGACGTACTCCAGGAGCGTGGGCAGGGTCAGTTCCAGTTGGCCGTTGCGGTCCGGTGTCTCCGAGGGGAACAGGCCCACGATGGTCGCGAGATTGAGCAGTCTGGGCTGGATGGCGGCGTCGATGCGGCTTGCCGGAAAGGTGAGCAGAATCCGGGGGGGATCGCTTTTCTGGAAGACCTTGTACGGCAGCGCCCCATCGGCTTTCACGGTGATGGCGGTGCCCCGCGACTCCTCCCGGACCTGGATGTCGGTGATCAGGGTGGTCCTGTTCTCCGTCCCGGCGGATGGGGTGGATGGGGGGGAGGGTGGCAGACACCCGGCCAGGAGCGGAAGCCAGAGCAGCAGCGACAAGAGGGAGAGGACTGGGCGCATCATTTGGCCTTTTCTTCGTGCAAGCGCAAGGTGATGATTTTGCGATCACCGTTTGTGGTTTGTGGGGGTTCGTGAATGATGACCACGCCATCCTGAATTTCCATGATCTGTCCTTCCCGTGATCCGATGAAGTTCTTCTTGCGGATGAGGTGGCCTTTGCCGGTGGGGTCCTGCACCATGGCGGCGGGTTCCTCCTTTTCGGCGGAAAAAAGAATGGCGACCAGTTTGAGGCTGTCCAGTTGAAACGCTTCCAGAGGTTCCTTGACCCGTTGGGGCGCGACGGGGAGATCCTTGGCCGCGGCCATGGCCGCGGCGAGCTGTTTTTCCACCGCGGCCGGTGGTTGAAAGGGATCGCGTTTGCCAACGGACCGGTAGGTGTAGGGTTCCTCCTTCTGCGCCTCCTCCGCCCAGGGGGAGAGCGGGGTGCCGGCGATCAGCAGAGCAAGTGCCAGACGTTTCATTCAGTGTCCCTTTTTCGCCTTGTCTTCGCCTTTTTTCGCTTTGGCCTCGCTGGCCTTTTTCGCCTGGACGGCCAGCTCCTCCGCATCCATGAACCGGTAGGTGGTGGCCTTGGCCGAGGTCTGCAACATGCCGTTTTTGCCAGGGGTGATCTGGATGTCGGTTATGGTGACGATACGGGGCATTCTGGCAACAATTTGCATGAATTGTGCCGTTTCATGGTAGCCACCCTGGATCTGCAGCTCCACCGGCACCTCGGTATGGATCTCCGCGGGCATCTCCGGTTTCGGGGCGAACAGCAGGAACAGCAGTCCCTGTTCGTGTCCCGCGTTGGAAATGTCGGTCAGCAGGGAGGGGATCTCCTTTTTGGAGGGGAGCTTGCGCGCCGCTTCCGCCTCCTGGAGTTTCAACGCTTCCAGCTCCTGGCGGAGGGCGGGCAGTTTTTTCAGCATGGACTGCTTGGACTGGATCTCCTCTTCCAGGGTGGTGATTTCGCCGGCCAGCTTGTCCATGATGATCTGCTGGCTCTTGAAGAAGAGTTGCCAGTATCCCGCCGCGATGACCAGCAGCAGCAGCAGAGCGATGGCCGCTTTTTTGAGGGGGGGCAGGCGCAGCAGGGCGCTGGGATCAAAACCGAGTTCCATGGCTATTTTTTTGATCTCTCTGGTTTGCTGGGTTCGGTCTTTTCCGGTTCCAGGGAATCGATGTGGGCGGTCAGGGTGAACTCCTTCAGGTCCAGTTCCTCCTTGGCGGGTCGGGCCACGCGGGTCAGGTCCACCCGGGAGATGTAGGGCGAAGCCTCCAGGGCGCGCATGAAATCGGCGACCACGGCGTTCGACTGGGCCTTGCCCACCAGTTCCAACTCGTTCTGTTTGGTGGTGGCCCTGGTGAGCCAGACCTTTTCCGGAATGGTCAGGCTCAAGGCGTCCAGGAGGCGCAACGACATGTCACGGGCGCGACTCAGAGTGGCGATGAGTTCCAGGCGCTGCTTGATGAGGGCCTTTTTCTCCTTGATATCCTTGATTTCCCCCAGTTGGTCGTCGATCTCCTTCTGTCTGGCTTCCAGGGCGATTTTTTGCTCTTTCAATTCGAGGATGTGATCTTCGATGGCGGAGTGCGTCAAAAAAGCGGCGACGATGCCCAGCAAAGCCACCGCTCCCCACATCATGAAGAGCCGGTTGACCTTGGCCAGACGTCGCGCCGGGCGGTAGGGGAGCAGATTGACGGCGATGCGCATCAGGCGTCTCCCCGCAAGGCCAGTCCCATGGCCACCATGTACCAGGGGGCGCTCTCCGGGCGCAGGACCGTCCCTCCCCCGCCAAGCCCCAGCAGCGGGTTGGCGGTGTGGGTCGGCAGGTTCAACAGCCCGTTCAGGAAGGGGAGCGCCTCCGGGAGCAGGGCGCACCCTCCGCTCAGATAGACCCCGGAGACCCGATGGTTGGGGTGGGAGGCGTTGAAGAATTCCACGGACTGCTTGATGAGGTTGCCCATTTGTTCCAGAAATGCGTTAATGACAGGTTCCCTGGAGGCGGGGGGCCAGGGACGGTTCCGGGAGTCCTTGCCCTGGATGATCAGCCGTTCTGCCTCCTCGTTGGAACTGTTTTGGTTTTGCATGATTTCCTGTACCATGCGTTCACCGCCAAAGGCGTGATCCCGGGTGAAATCCGGCAGACCGTTGGCGAGTATGGCCAGGTTGAGATGGGAGGAGCCTACGTTGACCAGCACCGTGGCGTCGATTTTTTCGGCTTTTTCCGGCGCGGCCACCTTCTTGACCGGTTGATTTTTCTTGCCGGTAAGGCATAAAGTTTCAAAGGCGTTGGCAACGCAGAAGATGTCCAGATCACACAGAACCGGGTCCAGACCCGCTTCCCTTGGTGCCTCCAGGCGGTTGTCCACCAACTCCTTTTTGCAGGCGGTCAACAGGACATCCATGGTCTCCTCGCTCCGGCTGAGGATCTGAAAATCCAGGTAGACCTCTTCGATATCGAAAGGAATATGCTCCTCCGCCTCAGTGGAGATCTGGTCTTCCATGTCCAATTCTGTCATAAGGGGCAGTTGGATTTTTTTGATGATGACCGAGGGACCGCCAACGGATATGGCGGCGCGCTTGCTGCCGAAGTGGGCTTCGGTCCACAGCTCCCGAATGGCTTGCACCAGGGCGGGCTTGTCCTTGACTTTGCCGTTGGTCACGGTTTTGGGGGGCAGGGGTCGGGAGCCGATGCGGTGCAGACTCCAACCCTTGGCGCCGCGGCGCA
>JADGCR010000013.1 GCA_015228895.1 Magnetococcales bacterium | reverse complement strand
GAGGCCGATTCTTTCCAACTGATTGCTATTTGATTGCTGAAACAAAAACGGCCACCCAAAGGATGACCGTAAGTGTTTGATTTTATTGGAGCCGACGCGGGGAATCGAACCCCGAACCTACGGATTACAAATCCGTTGCTCTGCCAGTTGAGCTACGTCGGCGTGGAACCGCTTGCCAGACTCTGCCGGACTGTCACCCGCAGTGAGTGTGGCAAGGATTATGCGATGTCGCTGCTCTGTACGAACAAACGGCCTCGAAAGAGCATTTTTTACCGGCAATAGTATAACAATGTGTCCGCCAAGGAGCAAGCCAATGGCAAGAGCAGGCAAAATTTTCCCGGCATCCGGCCAAGGCACACAACGCGCATCCCGGTGATCCACACGCGCAACTCCTTATGGTTCAACAGCAAAATTGAACACATCGATCCATCACGCAATGATTGAAGGATACACGCCGTGAACAAAGCGAACCACCGCTCATTCCTGACAGTACGGAACCTCCTCATCGGAGGGAGCTTGTCTCTGGGAGTTTGGAGCTGGCCCACCTCCGGGCAGGCCGAGGTCATGGCGTTCTGGCGTGCCGTCGATACCGCCCAGGCGAGAAATCCACAAATTCATAAATCCGAGGCGCTGCTCCGCGCGGCGCGGGAAGACAATCCCAAAACCCTCGCCAAACTCCTACCCCTGGTCAATCTGAAGGCCGTGGAGGTTCTGCGCCAAGGCACCCATTACTCACAACGGGGCGTCCAGCAACACTCGGACCCGAAAACCGTCACCCTCACCGTGGATCAGAAACTCTTCGACGCGCCCTTCCTCGTCGATCATTTCCAAAGCGGCGTCCATGTGGAAGCGGCCTATGCGGATGCCATGGCCATGCGTCAGGAGATCACCCTGCGGGTCGCCACCATCACCTCCAACTGGCTTGAAGCCAAAGAGGTGCTGGCCCTGGCGCTCCAGTACAAAAAAATCACCCAACACCACATGCGGGAAAACAAACTCCGACTGGACGCGGGGGAATCCACCCAGACCGATCTGGATCAAGCCTCATCCCGCGCCAATCAGGCGGAAGCCAGTTACCAGGACGCCCTCAACACCCTGGAAAAAGAGACCGCTTTCTTCCGGGAGGTGGTGGGCGCGGACCCGGACTCCTCCATCTCCCTCCCGGAATACTCCTGGAAGGAACCGGAAGACCTGCAGGCCAACCTGTGGAAATGGATCGAAGACCGTCCGGAAATCTGGGCAGCACGGGCGCGCCTGAAAGAGAGTTCCATGACCGAATCCATGTCACGCATGGAACATCTGCCCACCGTGAACCTCAACTATACCGCCAGCCACACCTGGGACGCGGAACTGGGAGGCACCACCGGACGCTCCATCAAGGATGATGAAAATGCCCATTCCGTGAGCCTCGCCCTGAACATGCCCCTCTTCAGCGGCTTCGAGAACCTCGCCAAAACCCGTGAAGCCAAGGCCATCAAGGAGGGCGCCATGGCCGACCTGGACCGGTTGCGCTCCCTGGCCAGACGGGAAGTGGAAGAGGCACGGTTCGACCTCAAGAACAATAAAACCGCCATCGTCTCCCTGGAAAAAGCCCTGAGCTTCAGCGAAAAAGCCTCCACCGGTCTGGAAGAGAGCTTCCTGGCGGGCACACGCACCTTGCTGGACCTGCTGGATTCCCAGTTCGAGGTCCATACCCTGCGCACCACCCTGGTCCGGCATCGCTATCAGGCCCAGTTGGCCCTGATGCGGTTGTGGAAAGGTCTGGGACGCCTGGTCCATCCCGCCTCACCGGCCAGGCCCGCCACCCATGAGGAGTCCACCGATACCGCGCGCGCCGGTCGGGATGAGGTGATCGATGCGGTCTACGATCAAATGCGTCTGGCCATGATGGAAAAAGAGTCGGTGACCCACCCCGCCTCCGCCAGCAGCGATCCCAAGGAGATGGAAGAAGGCATCCGCCTGTTGCTCAACGAGCAGGAACAGATCACCACGCCAACCCCAACCCTGAGCAGTCAGGCCCGACCCTTGAACGAACTCCACGCCGCCGCGGACCCGACCCATCGCGCCCCGGTCAATCCGGGGGAGACGCCCCTCACCTTCAACCCCTCGGATCGACCCCTGCCCAGGCGCTTCCCCATCCTCATCGACGACGGGGGGTTCATGGTGCATGTCGGCTCTTTCATGGAGGAGGCCTCCCTGACCACCGCGATCAAAACCCTCTCCGGCGCCGGCATCCCCAGTTGGTCGGAAAAAATCGCGACGCCGGACGAGAAGATCATGACCAGGCTGCTGGTGGGGCCATTCGCCACCCATGGGGAGGTGCTGGAAGCCATGTCCCTGATCAACAGACAGACCGGCCACGGGGTGGGCTGGATTCCCGTCAATCACGTCCAGTCCCAGGAGAGGATCAGGCTCCATCTCCACAGGAGCCTCGCTCCGGTCCGGTCGAAAGGGTGACCGGTCATGAAGTCGCGGGTTTGACCGACCAGGCCAGCATCAGCCAGCCGCTCATGAAACACAGCCCGCCCAAGGGGGTGACGGCACCGAGCATCCTCTGACCGGTGAGGGCGACGGCATACAAGGAACCGGCGAAAATCACCGTACCCGCCAGCATCAGCCACCCTGCCCGCACCGCCCGCCGGGGGTGGGGTGCCCGGTCCGCCACCACCCCCACCAGCACCAGACCGATCCCATGGACCAACTGATAATAGGCCCCGGTCCGCCAGGTCTCCATGGCGGCCTGGGAGAGGATGGAGAGCAAAGCGTGCTTGCCAAAGGCGCCCAACGCCACGGCAAGACAGGCGCTGACGCTGCCCCAAAAGATGAATCGGTCCCCCATGGGCATCGAACCCCCCTACCCGGCCTCCTGGTGGTTGGCCACGATCGCACGGGACTTCTCCAAAGCCCGATGCCAAAGCGCGGACACAGGGGGCGGAATGGCCTCTCCCGCAGCCAACGCCTTGAATTGTCGCCGCCGACCCGTGATGAAGCGCCAGTCAAAACCCTGGCTCTGGATGATGGTCTCCACGATCGGTTGGGCCGGACTGTGAAATCCCCACTCCAGGGCGTCCACCAAAGGAATGGAGATGTCCGGATTGGGGCCTTGCGCCAGATTGTGATGAATCAGACGCAACATGGGCAAGAAATCCCTGGCAAACCCTTCATCGCCCAACTGGGCCTGAATGCGGGCCGTGGCATCGAACAGGTTGCAGGTAATCATCAGGGTTTTAGTGATCATGGCTCGTTGGGGCTGGTGGTGAAAAAGCAATCCTCCCTGGATGGCACGCATCCTGAAGAGATCATAGTCCACCCATGGCGTGAATGAAAGGCGGAAAAAGTGTGGACGACCTGTGCGGAGGCGACCTTGGGCGACTCAAGGTGACGGAGCCTCCTCCTCGTGGCTTGCGTACAATCCCGCGTTTTCGTTCAGGGCGCGGGCGGCGTCCCCGTTGTCGGGGTCGCCACAGATTTGCGCGGAACCGCAACGGGAATCACGAAGGCGGGGATTGGAAAAAAAAGGCAAACTGCCCTTGTCGTTACCCGCGACCCGGCCCATCCAGCCCCCCACCATGATGTCGCCGAACTCTCCGGGTTGGGGTTGACGGTCGCAGTTGCCCTGGCCGAAACCGTTGGCATAAGGGGCCATGGCCGAAGTGTGCCCCTTCCCCGGTTCACAGGCATCCACCATCGCGCCATGATTCAGCCCCATCAAATGGCCCAGCTCGTGGGCCAGGGTGTGGGCGCCACAAGCGTAGTTCATCACCAGCAGGGCTTTGCGCGTGGAGGCCAGCGCCTCCCTGGTCTGATTGACCGCCAGGGCGCGCCCACAACCGGGCTTGCCCCGCATCAACAACTTTTGCGTCACCGCCACGGTGTAATCGGCCCCCAGCCGCGAGGCCTGCGCAAAAAGATGGGCGAAACCGTGCCGTTCATTGGACATGTCGTCCAGGATCTCCACGGCGTCCAGACCCCCCATTCTGACGAAAGACACATCCACGATCCGGGCGCGCAACACCACATCACTCACTTTAAAGTAGTTATTGAGAGTTTCAACGGCGTGTTCCAACCCTCTCCTGGTGGCTCCCTGCTGCCCGGTCGTGACCCCCAGAGCCTCGTTCACCACGAAACGCAGGTCGATCCAGGTGGTCGCATGGACCATGGTTGGGGCGAAAACCACCTGGATAAGATACGATAATGAAATTAACGAAATCCATTTCATGATGAACGAACCTGACGGGCCAGCAAGAACTCCGCAATGGCCACGGCCCGTTGCCGACGCAACTCCTCCTGTGGCCGTTCCAACAGGACACGGATCTCCTTGGTGAACTTGATCACGCCCAGCAGATGGATCCACAGGAGCAGATGTTGGGACTCCCCATCGGTGAGGGGGAAGTGGCGGGCATAATGGGCCAGAAACCGATCGAAACGGGCAAAGTCGGCCAGATGAATATACTTGTCCGCCAGGGAGAATTCAAACCCCCCATCCAGCAGATCGATCATGCGGGGGCCATGGAAGCAATTATTGAAATCGAAAAAACAGACCGTCCCTTCTGGATCGATGATCACGTTTTTGGGCGTGACATCCCCGTGACAGTGCAGCGCGGGACTGGTGGCGTACAAACTCCGCCGCCAGTCGGATTCCAGACAGGGGGTCGCCAGGGGAGCCAGACGGTCGAAGAAGGGCCGCATGGTCGGCGGCAGGGCGGGGTCGCGCCGGTAGGTGTCAAAATAGGGCAGCCAGATCTGGCAGGTATCCTCGAAAGAAAAATCCTCGCGCAACCCCATGGGGGCGTCCAGTTGCACCCGGTGCAGGGTGGCCAGGGCCGGACAGATGATTTCCAGGGCGTACTCCGGTTTGGATTGGGGCGCGCCGTTGATCCGGTCGAACAGCAACGCGGGCAGATCTTCCACGGTGACGGGCTCTCCGGTGACGGTGGGAACCACGCCGGCGGTTTTGACCCCTCTGGAGATCAGGGCATCGACGAGTCCGGCCTCGTAGCGGGTGTGTTCGGCCACGCGATTGCGCCGGTAGTTGCCCGCCACCTTGAAGAGCTTGAGAATGGCCTCCCGCTCATGGGCCGTCACCTTGTACAGCAGATTCTCCGTGGCCACGCGCATGGGTTCCACCACCACCCCGGAAAGCGGATAGCGTGCGGCAATCTGCCGGGCGATGCGTTCCTCCACCCCTTCCCGCAGGATCACCCCGTCCCGGTTGCGGTCATAAAAAAGCACGGCTCCGAATTTGCGCAAGAACGCCTCCTTCTTTTCCCCCTGGCCCCGGGAGGGAAAAAAGAGATAGGCGTCCACCAGATGATGGGTGAAGGGGATGTGGGGATGACGGGTGGTCCACTCCCCGGCCCCGGCGGCCAGGGGAATCTGGGTGATGTGGTAGACCGCGCACCCGCTGGACGACTCCGGATTGATCAACTGCCAGGTGGCGGGAATCCCGTTCTCCTGTCCGTCCCGGAGTTCCACCAGAATATCGACATCCGAACCCAGCTTGGCCTGGGGTCCATGGACAAAGGGCGTCTGATAACGGCCCATCTCCCGCCGCAAGGCCGATCCCATGAGGTAAACGCGCTCCACCGCGCCACAAGCGGCCACTTCGTTGCGGAGGGTGGTGGTCACCTGTTGTTGCAGGGACTCCTGTTCCCTGGTGGCAAAACGCGCCTTGCCGGGCTTGACGAAGGAGAGCCCCAGGCGGGCCAGCAACCCGCTCCAGGACTTGTAGAGGGTTTTGGCCGCCTGTGGTCCATCCCGCGTCTGGAGCGCGTAGGGAAAAATGACCTGTTCGGTGGCCGGCGCGTAAAGCCACCCCTGGGGATCGGTCTCCACAGGCAGTTGCTGACTGGTCTTGAGGGCGTAGTACAGGTCCAGCACCTGACACTTGATGCGGTTCAGCAGATTCGGCTCCAGGCCGTTGCCGGAGCGGGCGAGAAAATCCGCCAGCCGCTGGGTGTGATTCAGGCCACGCAGGCGCTGGTAGTCGTGGGTGGCGGTCTGCTGATCACCCTTGACCACCACCTTGAGCCGCGTCCCCTGATAGACGCTGCCGTCAACCTGCTGCGCCTGGGAAAAACCGATCAGCTTGAAGATCTCCCGGATCTTGGGCAGATGATAGGAGGCCACGGACAAAGCCAGCACCTCGTCCGGCAGATTGCCCGCGTCCAGCATGAAATCCAGGTCATTGGCTTCCAGCAACTCCAGCACTTCGGCGTAGGTGGCGGCGCAGGGGCCATCCACGTCGATGGTTTTGAACAGTTGGACCAATTGACGGAAATCCGGCTCGTCGATGAGGAGCTTGAAGTTGCGGTAATGCAGGTGAAAACCGTCGCTGCACTCCTCCAGGGAGAATCTCCGGGGGTGATACCTGACCTCATGCTTGAGCTGGGATTCGGTCCAGATGCGCACATCGTCCTGATTGGCGTTGGCCAGTTTGCCGTCCTGATAATGCTTTTCGTGGATGATGGCCTGCAACTCCAGGGACTGCCTGCCGAAGGCGGCGCAAATGTCCTCGAACTCGCCCCGGCTCAATTCGATGCGCAGATCCCGGTAGTGAATATGGATGTTCTCCTCCATATCGAGAAACAGGTTCCTGTGGCGCGGTTTACCCAGAATCTGGCCCCGGTACAAGACCTTCCTGATCACACCCATGCCCTCACCTCCCCACCATGCAATGCCACGTGACCCCCCCGCCCCCCAAACCGGTCAGGGGCGACCGATCTCCTCTTCCACACCCTGCACGATCCCCGGGTCCAGGGTCAGCAACGACGCGTCCTTGTGGTCGTAGTCGAACTGGCGCAGGAAGAAACGGATGCTGTTGATGCGGGCCAGCTTCTTGTTGTCCGAGCGGATCACGGTCCAGGGGGATTCGGGAAAGTTGCTACGCAGCAACATGTCGTCCCTGGCTTTGGAGTAGTGGTCCCAATGATCCAGGGCCTCCTGATCCACCGGACTCAATTTCCACACCTTGAGGGGGTCGGTCTCCCTGGAGGCGAACCGTTTTTCCTGGGAGGCCCGTTCCACCGAAAACCAGAATTTGGTCAAATGGATCCCGGATTCCACCAGCATCCGTTCCATGCAGGGGAGTTGACGGTGGAACCCCTCCACCTCCTCCGGGGTGCAAAAGCCCATCACCCGTTCCACGCCGGGCCGGTTGTACCAGCTGCGGTCGAACAGGACGATCTCCCCCCCGTGGGGCAGATGGGTGACGTAGCGTTGAAAATACCACTGGGTCCGCTCCTGCTCGGTGGGTTTTTCCAGGGCCACCACGCGGGTGATGCGGGGGCTCAGGTATTCGGTGAACCGCTTGATGGTGCCCCCCTTGCCCGCCGCGTCCCGGCCCTCGAAAATGGCCAGCACCTTGAGCCTGCGTTCCACGACCCATTGTTGCAACTTGACCAGTTCCTGCTGCAGGGGGGTGATGACGTTCAGATAGTCCTTTTCGTGCAACAGTTTGACGATCTCCGCCTCCCGTCCCCGGATCAACTCTTCGAAGGGGACCGGCGCGTGCAGAGGATCAACCGGTTGGGGGGGGGAAGGGAGTGATGTTGGATCTTCCATGCTCGACGCTCCTGGCTCTGTAAGGATTCAAAACCCGTTTTCTCTATGGTATCCATCCGGGCATGGGTTGTCGAGTAGGTGTTTTTGCTGTTATTCTTCTGTCTGGCAGTGAACGCGCAACCAAAAAAGGAGATGTCGCCATGGCCCAGTATCCGGAATACTACTACAGACAATCCGCCGTGATTCCCGTGCGGGGCCGGGGTGAGGCGCTGCGGGTCTTGATGATCTCATCCCGGACCGGAAAACGTTGGGTGATCCCCAAGGGGATTATCGAGCCGGATCTCTCCCCCGCCGCCTCCGCCGCCAAGGAGGCCCTGGAAGAGGCGGGTATCTCCGGTCAGGTGCTGCCGGAGCCCATCGGCAGCTACCAGTACAAAAAATGGGAGGGAACCTGTGTCGCCCAGGTATTCGTCATGCTGGTGGACACGGTGCAGGACCAATGGCTGGAAAGCTTCCGGCAGCGTGTCTGGCTCACGCTGGAGGAGGCACTCCAGAGGGTGAACGAGGAAAAACTGCGGGAGATCATGCGTCTGGTCCCCTCCTTTCTCTCTCCATCCTGATCCTCGCCCATGGCCTTTCCCCGTCCCTTCCGACCGGGCAGAGTGGTGGCCTGGTTGTCGCTGGTCCTGCTGGCTGGTTATGTGGGCGTGGGGGGATATCTGTTTTTCTTTCAGAACCGCATGGTGTTCCATCCCGGCGCCGGGATCGGGGAGACCCCGGAGACCTGGGGCATGCCCTACGAAAACGTTTTTTTCGCCAGCGGGCGAGAGCGCCTGAACGGCTGGTGGATGCCCGGCAGGGCCGGGGAGCCGCTGTTGCTGTTTTTTCACGGCAACACCCGCGTCCTCTCCGGTTTGCGTCCCCACATCGAACTGTTCTCCCGTTTGGGCCTGGAGCTGTTTCTGTTCGACTACCGGGGGTATGGCCTGAGCACCGGGCATCCCACCGAGGCGGGGGTGTACGCGGACGCCCTCGCGGCCCGGGAATACCTGACCACCACCCGCAAGATCGACCCGGCGCGGCTGATCTATTACGGTCACTCCCTGGGTGGCGGGGCCGCGACCTGGCTGGCCGCCCGACACCCCCCGGGCGGATTGATTCTGGAAGGAAGCTTCACCTCCATCCCGGACGTGGGGGCGGGCCGCTACCCCTTTTTGCCCATCCACCTCATGAGCCGGATTCATTTCGACAATCTCTCCCTGCTCCCATCCATACACGCTCCCCTGCTCATCATTCACAGCCGTGACGATGTGGTGATCCCCTTCCAGCACGCCCTGAACCTCTTCGCCGCCGCCAACGAACCCAAAAGCCTGCTTGAGACCCGCGGACACCACGATACCAGTTTCCACAAAGGCGGCAAAACCGCCGAAGAGGGATTGACTCGGTTTCTGGCCGCACAAAAAAAACAATGGAAAACCGAACCGCAATGAGGCTATAATCCGCCACCATCCAAAACACCAGCTTCGCCGGGAGATTTTCACCATGACTCACGCCAAATCTGACGACCACAACCACGCCGCCAGCCATCGCCCAGCCTCTGTCATACGCGACAAGCCGGTCATTCTGGGTGCGGGCAGCATGCAGGCGCAACGATCTCCCCAACCCAAAATCAAGAAGCTCTCCGAAGAGGAGTATCTCAAGATCATCTCCCCGCTCCACATCGAACTGGTGAAGATGCAAAACTGGGTCAAGGAGAACGGCATCAAGATCATCGCCCTGTTCGAAGGCCGGGACGCCTCCGGCAAGGGGGGCACCATCAAACGGTTCATCGAGCACATGAACCCCCGCGGGTGTCACGTCATCGCCCTGGACAAACCCACGGAGAGCGAACGCAGCCAGTGGTATTTCCAGCGCTACGTCAAGCATCTCCCGTCCGCGGGTGAAATCCACCTCTTCGACCGCAGCTGGTACAACCGGGCCGGGGTGGAGCGGGTCATGGGATTTTGCAGCAAGGATCAGGTGCGGGAGTACTTGCGCACCGTCCCCGAATTCGAACGGATGCTGGTCTCCTCCGGGATCATCCTGTTCAAGTTCTACTTTTCGGTCAGCAAGGAGGAGCAGCTGCGTCGTTTCAACAGCCGCATGAACGATCCCCTCAAGCAGTGGAAGCTCTCCCCCGTGGACAAGGAGTCCCAGGACAAGTGGGACGATTACACCAAAGCCAAGGAGGACATGTTCTTCTACTCCTCCACCGCCCAATGTCCCTGGACCATCATCAAGTCCAACGACAAGAAACGGGCGCGGGTCAACGGCATCAAATACTTCCTCAGCCAACTCCCCTACCAGGGGAAAAACGAGGAGCTCCTGGACTACGACAAACGGATCGTGCGCACGGTCTTCGAAGAGATCGGCATCGACTGACGACTCGCCCGGCCCGCGACATGGACACTCGGACTCCATCCATGTCGCGGGCGGAAAACCTCCCCGTCATGAAGCCGCGAAGGAGTAGAGCAACCGGATCTCTTCCGGCCAGAGGGTTTCATCGATGGTTTCCAGAACCAAAGGCATCCCCTCCATGCGGGGATCGTTCATGATCCAGCGGAACGGTTCCAGACCCAGTTTTCCCTGCCCAAGACTGTGATGCCGGTCCACCCTCTGTCCCAGATCGGGTTTGGAGTCGTTGAGGTGCATCCCCTTGAGGTAGGAAAAACCCACCACATCGGCAAACGCGGTCATGGTCCGGTCGTAGCTCTCCCGGTCCCGCAGTTCGTAACCCGACACAAAAGCATGACAGGTATCCAGGCAAACCCCCACGCGGGATTTGTCCTCCACACGCCGGATGAGATGGGCCAGGTGTTCAAAGGCGAAACCCAGATTGGAACCCTGACCCGCGGTATTCTCGATCACGGCGGTCACGCCCGGAACCGCCTCCAGGGCGCGATTGATGGAGTCGGCGATGAGGTCCAGACAAGCCTCCTCCGAAATCAGGCGCAGATGGCTGCCGGGATGAAAGTTCAAACGGTTCAGCCCCAACAGGCGACAGCGTTCCAACTCGTCGATGAAGGCGTCCAGTGAGTTTTTGCGCAAGGTCGGGTCCGGATGGCCCAGATTGATCAGATAACCATCGTGGGGCAACACGTCGTCGGCCCCATATCCCTCCCGGACCATGGCCTCACCGAAGGCGTCGATCTCCTTGACCGTCAACGGCCTGGCCTGCCACTGACGTTGATTCTTGGTGAACATGGCAAAAGCCCGCGCCCCGATGGCCCTGGCATTCGCCGGGGCGTTGGCCACCCCCCCGGCGATACTCACATGCGCCCCCACCCGTTTCATCGTTTCTTGTCCTTTCTGTGTTTGGATCGTTTGTTCTTTTTGTTCCGTCTCCGCCCCTTGTTCCCCGACGGTCGCTTGCGGCGACCGCTCCCGGACGGAGCGTCGCGACGGGGTTCCATCAGTTTCCGTTCCGCCCGCGCCGGGGGAATCCACGCTTCCACCACGGACTCCAGGAGGTCATCCGCGAAGATCCGGTTCTCCTGCTCGGTCAACTCACGCAACGGACCCACCGTACCGGGCATGTTGGAACGGAGAATCTTCTTGACCTCCACCCCGATCTCCTCCTCCATCTGATGGTGGTCCTCCAGTTGTGTCAACCCTTGTCCCGATCCGCTTCCCATGTCAAGCCGTCCTGATAAATAGAGAGATGATAAAGAAAATGCTGAAACAAATGATGATGATCACCAGCCAGGAGTTGGTCTCCTTCTTGACCACATCCACCGCTTTTCCCAGATGTTCCATCTTCTGGCTGGATTGCACCGTGGTGGAAGAGATTTCCGCCAGGCGATTCTGCAGATTCTTGAACTCCTCCATGTTCTTCTTCACATCCAGTTTTTCTTTCTCAAGCGCGGTGGGCAACGCGTACAGGGCGGCCTTGAGCAGTTTGACCTCATCTTCCAGGATCGAGACGCGATCCAGCAGGGATGGATTCTCCTCCAACAACTCATCCAGGTCTTCTTCCATGGTCGGATTTTCCTGCATCTCTTGCGTCATCACAAATCCCCAAAAGAAAAAATGAACTCACAGCGACACGCCTCCGGCGCCCATCCGATCCGGACTCCCCGCTTCCGACCAGATGTGTAGCATGCCACAAACGCCTCCCAAAAGCCAGCGGGTGAGTCGGCGGGGTGGATCGAGGCCCGATGGCGCCGTTGACGTCATCCCGGCAGCAGTTCGTATTCGATCAATCTGGTCAGCAAAAGCTGACGGGAAGGGCTTGGGTCCTGGTCATCACCGACAATCCAGATTTTCATGGGCTCTGTTCCTTTTCCAGAATGGCTTGCCGGACATCCTGGCACTGGCAAGTCAATTTCTCCAGGGAATCCGGCAGTTCATCCCAGCAATTCTGCTCCGCGCTGCCTCGCAGGCGTATCCCCAGAACCGCGACCTTCCAGGCGCCGATCTCGCGGGAGGCATCATTCAACAGCTGCACGGCTTTGCCGATCTGCACCAGACTCCTGCCGAGGATGGCCCGTTGCAAATCCTCCAGATGCCGCGGAAACTGCTCCAGGAACTCCTGCCGCTTCCGGGCCAGCAGCGCGGCCTCCAACTGGACCTCTTTCAAGACCGGAGTCGTGCTCTTCTTGACCGCAACAATTTTTTTCATCTGTCTCCGCCTGGTCATCTCTCCCATCAGGGCCAACAGTTCCGCCGCGCGATAGGGCTTGCGATAGCACCCTTCCGCGCCCGCTTCCAGACAGTTTTGCTCACCAGGAACGCCGCTTCTGGGAATGACGGCGATGATGGAGACCCCAATGCTGGCGAAACAGGCCGGATCCGCCTCCTGGATATGACGTGCCAGGGTGAAGCCGTCCATGTCCGACAGGTTCCAATCCACCAACACCAGATCGTACACCCCTTGCCGCAAACGGTTCAGCGCCTCCCGACCCTGGGTGGCGCAGGTGACCAGATGACCGCAAGATTCCAGAATGGACGCCGCCACCTTCTGATGCTGGAGATGATCCTCCACCACCAGGATCCTGTGCGGAATGACCGGATTGCCGACAGCGACCCCGACGCTCTCCACCTTTCCGGCTTCCTGGAAGAACAGCTGTTTGATCGCCTTCAGCAGCCGGAACTTCCAGACCGGCTTGTGGACCACGCCCGCGCCCTGCAACCAGGGAAAGTTGGCGCATCCCTTTTGGTCCGCGTTGACAGGCAGCAGCAACACCACCTTGCCCTGCCAACCAGAGTAGGGTTCCAGTCGGGCTGGGTCCGCGATGGCCTCCTGCAACAAACCAAAATCCAGCACCATCAGATCATAGGGTTGATCATGCCTCCAGGCTTCTTCCATGCGCGCCCGCACGGCGCTCCCCTCGTGCACCTGATCCACCACGGCCCCGGCCACCGACAGAATCTGGTCCACGATCCTGCCCCCGGTGACATGACCATCCGCGATCAACACCCGCAACCCCTCCAAAGAAAACCAGGGCGATTCCGGGCGACGCTCATCGACCTCCCGACCGGACTCGCCCACACCGCACCGCTGGGCCAGATCAAAATGGATCAGCACATGAAAAACGCTCCCGCGCCCGACCTCGCTCTCCAACCACATCTCCCCATCCATCATGGAGACCAGATGCTTGCAGATGTTCAGCCCCAGACCCGTGCCACCAAATTTGCGCGTGGTGGAGCCGTCGGCCTGCATGAACCGTTCGAAAATCGCTCCCTGCACCTCGGCGGGGATGCCCACACCCGTATCGGTGACGGTGAAATGCAGCCAGGCCTTTTCCGTCGGCTGCCGGGTGCACTCCTGCAACTGGATGCGCAGCACCACCTCCCCTTCCCCGGTGAATTTGATCGCATTGTTGATCAGGTTGGTGAGCACCTGCTTGACACGCACCGGATCCCCCAGCACGGTGGGCGGCACATCCGGCTCGATCAGGCAGTACAGCTCCACCTCCTTCTGATGCGCCTTCAGAGCCAAGGCCGCGCAGGCGTTCTCGATCTGGCCCGAAAGATCGAACGGCACATGCTCCAGCACCAGACGACCCGCGTCGATCTTGGCGACATCCAGGATCGAGTTGAGCAGTTCCAGCAACGATTCCGACGATTGCAGAATGATCTTCAGGTTGTGCTGCTCCTCCTCCCTGGAGAGGTGGGTGTGCAGGACCAAATCGGTCATGCCGATAATGGCATTCAGCGGGGTGCGGATTTCGTGACTCATATTGGCCAGAAATTCGCTTTTCATCCGGTTGGCGGATTCCGTCACGGTCAGGGTATCCTGCAACGAGCGCAGCAACTGCTTCTGCATGGTCACGTCCTGCACCATCACCACCACCAGCGGAGGGCGCTCCGCGTCGAACAGTTGCAGATGCATCTCCACGGGAAAGGTGGAAAGATCCTTCTTGCGCAGTTCGGTTTCGATGGCGACCCTGGTCTTGAAACCGCTTTTCAAGGCGTGAAAGTGCTGCAGGAATTTTTCTCTGAACGCCTCCGGAATCAGGTCCAGGATGTTCATGGAGAGCAACTCGTTTTCGCTGTAGTCCAGACCCCGCTGCGCCCCATGATTGACCTGTCCGATCTGACGGGTCGCGGCATCCAGCAGGAGGATGGGGTTCCAGGAGGCCTCCACGATGCGTCCCAACAGGGACTCCCGTTGTTCGGCTTTCTGCAACTGTCTCTCCAGCCGGTCCAGCAGGCCGCCAAACAGCACGATCAACACCACGCCCCCAAAAATGCCCACGACAACGCCCAACGCGATGATCCACTGGGACTGATGGACCTGCGCGGTCGCATCCTGCGTCACCAGCAGGAACGCCACCTCCTGATCGAGGGGATCGTGGATCGGAATGCGCCCCACATTGAAGTGGTCTTCCCCCATGGGCACGTTGTGCCAGAATCGTTTGCCCTCCACCCCCAACTCCCTGGCGAGGCGGTGCAGATAATCGGGGGGTGGGGTGTGGTTCATGTTCTGAATGACCACCAGATCGGCAAAGGCGTTCCACTCCATCTTCTGGCCCAGCATGCGCTGGCCCTCCTGCCAGTCGGTCCGACTCAACCCTTTCTTGGGCACGAACCAGAAGCTTTCCACCTGAAACGGTTGCTGGACCTGACGGACCATCAGATCGATCTCCTTGCCCAACTCCAGAAAACCGATCAACCGTTCCCCATCGAACCAGGGGCTGACGATCCGCAGGGCCAGGGTGCCCATCTGGCCCAGTTCCAGACCTGAAGCGGTGCCCCCGCGCTCCAGGGCGAGCCTGGTGGTGGCCCGGTCGATCCGGTCCCCATGCCGGTCCGGTTTGTGGACCCGCAACAGATTGACCCGGTCCGGCAGGTGATAATAAAAGTGGGTGATGTTGAATTCACGCCGCAATTCCTCGAAGAGATCCCTGGAGAGCGCATACAGTTCGGCCCGGTTTTGCGCCAGGAAGGCGCTCCGGATGGTCTCGATCCGTTTGATGGCGCTGATGGAGGCCTGCATGATGGCGGTTTCGTGCTGTCGCAAGGCGTCGAAATGGTTTTGCACCGCATTCACGACCTGCCGCAGTTGCCGTTCATTCTGGGTCCGTTGCTGCCAATAGACGCCAACGGCGCTGCATGCCACGATCACGCCGATGATCATGATGAACTTTACCAGTATCTTGAATTTAATGGCATGCATCTCTCATTTCCTGATCACGGGAAAGCCAGCGCCGTCGCCGCCGCGAGCGCCTCCGGGTGATTGACGTTGAAAAACGGGTCCACGCCTCCAGGAGGGCAATCGAACCAGACCGTTCGATGGGGGTGGTTCGCGAACCAGGCCAGCATGCGGAGGTCGCCACCATCGAGGGCCTTCCGGATGGCGGGCAGGGCACTCCGGGGCCACAGGCAGACGACCGGATGCATCCTCCCCCCACTCCCGGCCACGGTGGGCAGACCACATCCCATGCCGACCTCGACCAGGCGCGCCACCAGATCCAACGGCAGGAACGGGAGATCCACGGGGATCGAAACCAGCCACTCCCCTCCTGTGGACAAAAAGCCCGCCTCGATGCCCGCCAGCGGACCGGGATACCCGCGCCGCGCGTCTCCGATCACCGGCAGATGGAAGCCAGCGAAACGGGCGGGATCTCCATTAGCGTTCAATAACACAGATTCGACCTGGGGCGCAAACCGTTTGAGCGTTCTCGACAACAACACCCCCTCCCCGAACGGCATCAGGGCCTTGTCCAGCCCGTTCATGCGCCGGGACAGCCCTCCGGCCAGAACCACGCCCACCACCCGTTCCCTGGAGACACCGCGCATTCGCTTCCTTCCCGTCACCAAAAAATCTGTTGAAATCGCTTTCCGGTTTTGATATCACATTCACAAGATCACGTTATTCCACCCCATTCATCTTGCCTGAAAAGGAGGACAAGCGAATGAAAAGACACGCAAGCGCACTGGGTTTGGCGGTCCTGTTGGGAGGAGCCGCCCTGACCCTTCCCTCCACCGGCGACGCCTGGTGGGGTGGACCCCACCATGGATATCCCTACTACTACGGCGGCTATTACCCCTATGGGGGCTATTACCCCTATGGGGGCTATCATCCCTATTACGGCGGCTACCATCCCTATTACGGCGGCTACTATCCTTACGGCGGCTACTATCCTCCCCACTACTACTACAACAACGGCCCCGGCGGTTCCTGGATGCCCTGGAACTGGTGATGACCCCGAGGTGGCCGCGCCGGGAACGCCTGTCCGCTCCCGGCGCGGTCGCACACCTAGCCTTCGATCTTCAGGAGTTCCACCTCAAAAACCAGGGTGGACCAGGGGGCGATCAAGCCCCCCGCCCCGGAACCTCCGTAGGCGCCGTCCGGGGGAATCACAAAGCGAAACCGGCTGCCCACCGGCATCAATTGCAAGCCCTCCCGCCACCCGGAAATCACCTCCAGCAGACCAAAGGCCATGGGTTCCCCTCTGGCATAGGAGCTGTCGAACTCGGTCCCGTTCACCAGCGTCCCGCGATAATGGACCAGCACCCGGCTGGAGAACTCCGGCTTTGCCCCCTCCCCGGCCCGCAGCACCTCCCATTGCAGGCCACTCCGGGTGGTGGTCACCCCGGAGCGCCGACCGTTCTCCTGCCGGAACCGTTCCCCGGCCTTGCGATGATAGTCGCCCCGCTTGCGTCCCAGCAGCAGATTGAACACCCTGGCCCACAATTTTCCAAAAAAACCTGACATCGTTCCCCATCTCCCTGCTGATCACTCGTCCCAACTCATGGTCAACTGCCGACCGGCAGCCGCCGCTTTTTTCGACGCGACCGGGGTCCGCGCATTTTGCCGCCGTTCCAGCAACTCCTCCCGGATCTCCTGCAGAAAGGGTGAAAGCGCCATGGTCCGCACCTGGCCGCGCCACAGACGCTTTTTGGCCCTGGTCAAAAACAGGGTATGCCGCGCGCGGGTCATGGCCACAAAAAAGAGTCTGCGCTCCTCCTCCAGGGAGGCCTCCCCCTCCTCGCCCCAACGCCAGGGCACCATGCCATCCTCGCAGCCGGTGACAAACACCACCGGAAACTCCAGCCCCTTGGAACCGTGCATGGTCAACAAGGAGACCCGTTGCGCCCGCGGGTCCCACAGATCCATCTCCGCCCCCAGGGTCAGGGCGGCGAGAAACCCGGCCAGATCCTCGCCGAAACGGACCGCCAGCGGGGCGAGCAGTTCCAGGGCGCTCCCCATCTCGTCGTGGCCCTCCGGCACCGCCTGACGCAACCGGTCCAGCACCGGACCACCCCCCCGCCCCTCCTCCCCCATTCTTTCCAGCAGGGATCGCACGCCGGGATGCTCGCTCAAGCGGCCATGGGTCCGTTTCTGGTAGGGAATCCCGGCGCGCTCGAAGGCTTGACACAGAGCCAGGGTATTGCCATCGGCCCGGTACAGGACCGCGAAATCGGCAAAGGAGAACGCCCCGGCGGCCTGCCCGTCCGCGCGTCCGCTGTCCAGGGCGTGAAAATCATGCCCCCCCATCATCTGCTCCAGGGTGCGGACCACGAACGCCGCCTCGCTGGTGTCGCTGGCCGCTTCGTGCAGGACGATCCGGCGGGTGTCGTTCACCACCGCGGTCAAGCCCCGCTCCCGCTGCCAGGCGGCCTGGTCCATCACGTTGAGGGCGCCCTGGACTATCGCCCGCCCGGAGCGGTAGTTCCGGGTCAGGCGCACGGTCGCCAGACCCGGATAGTCCCGGAGCAACTCCTGAAAAAAACGCGGGTCACCCCCCCGAAAGCCGTAAATGGCCTGATCCGGATCGCCAATCACACACAGTTGGCCCTCCGGGGGGACCAACAGACGCAACAGGGCGTACTGGCCCGCGTCGATGTCCTGGAACTCGTCCACGAACACCTGTCGATACCTGGCGCGCAACGCCGCCTGAATGGCGGGTTGCCGTGCCATCAGCTCCACGGGGAGCCGGATCAGATCCTCCAGATCCACCAGACCCCTGCGCCGCAACAGGACGCGATAGTCTCGCAACGCGGCCTCGTCCTCCGGGAGCGCGGGTTCCCCACCGCGCCGCAACCGGGAAAAAAGTCTCATCCGCTTGAGTCCCTCCACCCTGCTCAAGCCCAGTTCCTCCCGCAAACACTCCAGCACCCGCGTCTCGTCGGCGATGGTCAAGGGGTCGTGAGCCTGCACAATGGACCAGCCCAGGGCGTGAAAGGTCATCACGGGAATCCGCCGACTGATCGCCTCACCGAGCAACAGCGCCAGCCGTTCCCGCATCTCCTGGGCGGCGCGCCGGGTGAAGGTGACCGCCAGACACGCCTCCGGAGGGGCGCCCAGGGTGATCACACGGGCCAGACGATGGGTCAGGGTGCGGGTTTTTCCGGTGCCGGGGCCGGCCAGAATCAACAGCGGTCCTCCATCGTGATGGGCGGCACTGGTCTGTTCCGGGTCCAGTCCCTCCCCACCGTCCGGTGACGACGACCGTTCCACCCCCGCCTCCACGGGGGGAGCGCCCACCACCGGAGGGCGGGGACGAGGGGGGGAGGAGACCCCTTTCGACGGCGTAAAGACCCGGATCACGCCGTACTCCCCATCATATCCCCCCTGCCGGATCACCTCTCCCCGGCGCACCCGCCCGATGGCCTCGGCCATTTTCAGCGAGACCTGACGCTGGATCTCCTCCAGGGGCACCGACTCCAGAATGAACAACTCCGGACCCAGGGCGCGCAGCATCGCCTCGTAGCCACGGCTCACCCGGTTGGAACCCTGCCCGACCCCTTCGATCTCGGCGACGATCTCCTGCAAGGGGACGAAGGACAAAAACGGGGCGGCCTTGGGGGAACGCGCTCCCTCAAGACGGTCCGCCAGCACCTCGACCCGGTTCAACACCCCCACGGTGAGCGGCTTGCCGCACACCGGGCAACTCCCCGCCCGACGCAGGGTCTCCGCCGGTTGCAGACAGACCTGACAGGTGCGATGCCCATCCAGATGGTATTTGCCCTCTTCGGGAAAAAACTCCACCGTGCCGGCGAACCCCGTGCCACTCTCCAGGGCGTGACGCAGGGCGAAATAACTCAACTCCGTGTCGAAAATCGTGGCCTCCCGCCCCAGTTTGGCGGGAGAGTGGGCATCCGAGTTGGAAATCAGCCGATAATCATCCAGACTGCTCACCCGCCAGTTCATCGGCGGGTCCGAGGAGAGTCCGGTCTCCAGGGCGAAAATGTGTCCCGCCAGGTCGCCGTAACACTCCTGAATGGAGTCGAACCCGGATTTGGAACCCAACGCGGAAAACCAGGGGGTCCAGATGTGGGCCGGGACGAGAAAGGCGGCGGGATCCGCCTCCAGGGTGATTTCCAACAGATCCCTGGAGTCCAGCCCCAGAATGGGACGACCATCCGAGGCGATATTGCCGACGCGGGCCAAACGGAGATTCAGACGACGGGCCGCCTCCAGGGAGGGCACACAGATGAGATGATGGACTTTCCGGGTGCGCTCCCCCTTCTTGTAGATGGTGGAGATCTCCACCGTCAACAGGAAACGGACCGCCTCCCCAAGCCCGGAGGTCATGCCCAGGGCCTGCAACCCGGCGGACACCTCCCGCTCCAGATCCGGACGCAGACGCAACAGCCCCGGCTCGGCGGGAACGGTTTTCCCGGTGATTTCCGCAATCCAGGCCGGATGGGTGAAATCCCCGGTACCCAAGACCCCGATCCCCTTTTTTCTGGCCCACAGGGCCAACCGTTCCAGATCCGCGTCCCGGCTGGTGGCGCGGGAATATTTGGAATGGATGTGCAAATCCGCGAAAAAACGCATTCCAGCTGCTCCTCTCCAGATGACATCCCCGCATGGCTGTTGTATGTTACCCGCGTGCTGTTTCACGCAACCGCGAACCCGGATAGAGACCATGCCATTCGACCTGAACGACGACACCGCCTACCTCTCGTGGAAACGGACCAGGCTGTCCCGCTATCCGACCACCCTGGCCGAACTGGTGGTGGAGATCCGGGACCCCTTCGCCATGACACCCGCGGAGGTGAACGCCATTCTCAGTCGTTGCGCCCGGGCCAACATGGCCCTCTTCCGCCTGGAGCGACCCGTCACCGGCGCCGACAATCCCCTGCCCGCCATGACCGCCCGGCTGGGGGTCCACCTGCTGGACCGGAATCTCGGCGCCGGCGAGGAGGGGATATCGGCCCTGACTCCGGGGGGGTCCGCCTTCGCCCCGTTCGCCTCCTACATCCCCTATCGGCAGGCCGCCATAGGCTGGCATACGGACGGCTATTACAACCCGGCGGACCAGCCGGTGCAAACCCTGTGTCTGTACTGCGCCCGACCCGCCCACGAGGGTGGCGAAAACGAACTGCTGGACCACGAACTGGTTTACCTCCGTCTGCGGGACGCCAACCCGGAGTTCATCCACACCCTGATGGCCTCCGACTGCATGACCATTCCCCCGCGTCTGGAGGAGGACGGCACCATCGCCCGACCGGAGCGGTCCGGCCCGGTGTTCTCCGTCACCCCGGCGGGTCATCTGCACATGCGCTTCACCAATCGCACCCGAAGCATCCGCTGGCGCGACGACGAGGCCACCCGACAGGCTCTCGCCGCCCTGCGGGAGGTGCTGGCCACGCCCGCGCCCTGGATCTTCCGTGGTCGGCTGGAGAGTGGCTGGGGCCTGATCAGCAACAACGTCCTGCACACCAGGACCGCCTTCCGGGATCCACCCGGCACCCCACCCCGGAGCCTCTATCGGGCGCGTCTCTTCGACCGTCTGCCCGAACCGGCGTAAAACCCTCACTCCACCTCGAACACCTCGATGATGAAATCTTCCAGGATGCTGCGGATCACTTTTCGACCGATGCCGTCGAAACTCAACACCGTGGTGACGGTCTCCCTGGAATAGACGCTCTCCTGGACGATCACCTGTCGGTTGGCGAGATCCTCCACAAAACCGATGCAACTGGCCAGATCCAAAGCCTTGGCGCACACCTCGTCCCGGGTGGGCTTGTGACTCAGGTTGCCGAACGGTTTCCGGTACATCAACTGGGCCAGATCGTCCAACTGCACCTGGGCGAACTTCAGGACGATCTGACTGCTGTAGGTCTGATGGGTGTCCGGATGGAACGTGGGGGCGATGGAGACACTGCACGGGTAGCCATGATCCACCAGCCGGGCACCGACCGCATGGGCGACATCGTTGATCTTCATGCAGATTTCTTTCCACTCCTCCACTTTTTTCAGCTGCTCGGCTAGGGTCGGATCGAGGGTCTGCAAATGCGCCTCTTTGTCCTTTTCGGCCTGTTTGCGCAGTTTGGCATTTTTCTTCTCGAAACGCTGCACAATGGAGGAGATCAGATTCTTGAATTTTTGTTCTTGTTCCATTTTTCCCATTTCATTCCCCTGCGCCTGGTTTTGTGTCAAAAAATTGAATTATACGCCAATGGATTGTGTCGTCAATCACTTGCTTGTCGCACCATCAGGTCAATCTGGCTTGGAGATTGCATTTATAGCACCATTCACCC
>JADGCR010000139.1 GCA_015228895.1 Magnetococcales bacterium | reverse complement strand
CCAACGGATGAACTGCAACAACAAGGCCCAGCCAAACAGATCGTACGCCCGCATGCGGGTGAACAACCCCTCCGGCTGAAACAGGACAAAAAACAACAGATTTCTGATCATCGTCCCCGATACCTCACCGATCCCGCAAAGCCGTGCGCAGACGGACCACCTCGGCCACCAGGACACGGATGCGCTCCGCCATTTTCAGCATGATGCGCAGACTGAAAGAGGGGTCTTCTCCCAGCCAGCGCAGAAATCCCCGCTTGTCCACCGACAGGACCCGCACATCCCCCAGGGCGCGGACCGTGGCCACGCGGGGAAAATCGGCGAACATGGCGATCTCGCCGAAAAAACTCTCCTTCTCCAGAACGCCCAGACGGAACGGGGTCTCGCTGCCGTCATCCACCAGCACCTCCACCCGTCCTTCCAGGATCACGTACAGGCAATCTCCCGTTTCCCCCTCGCGGATGATCACTTCCCCGTCCGCGAACTCCCTGCCCAGCGCAGGTTTGGCATCGTTGAATAACATGAGCGATCAACTCCGGGTGAAGACCGCCCGCAGAAACGCCAGCAGCAGACGGAACAGGATGACGGGATGGGCGGCGCGCCGCAGGATATCGATGTAGGACGCGCTGCCGGTGAAGGTGTCCCACAAGGCGCCGCTGAGACGTTGCGGATCGTGGGAACTGTGTTGCTCCCGGCCCACCACCGACAGCATGGCCCGACGGAATGGTGGCACGTGACGGAACAATCCATCCATGGAAAACAGCAGGTGGCCCAGAAGATTGTCCCGGTCCAGACCTTGACAGGCGGGCCAGTAGCCCCGTTGGAAATCCGCGGCGGACACACCCCTGGTCATGGCGGTCAGGGCGCAGGCCTTGGCCATGCGATAGGCCGCGCCGATGCCATCCTTGTAAAGCCGGGACGAGGCGCAATCCCCCACCAGGACCACCCGGTCCCCGAAGGGCCGCCGTGGCGCACCCATGCTGATGCGGGGCTGACAATGACACGGACGCACCGGGGTTTGCCACCCTTCGGGAAAGAGCTTCCGCATTTCAGGCGCCTGAAACACCCGGTTGGCCAGTTCCTCATCCACATCCTCCCCCAGGATGATGAGGGTGGCGTAATGGCCCTTGGGGGTCAAAGCGGCGAATTTCAAACGGGGGATGTTCAGCAGAAAAACATGCATGGCGTTGCCCAAACGACCACGGACCTCCTTGTCCCCCATGTACAGTTCGGCGATCCAGGCCCGCTCGCTCTTGGGAGGGTGATAACCGAATTCCAGTTCATCAAAAAGCCTGACCCCCGCGCCGTTGAGTCCCACGCACCCCACCAGGAGATCATAGACCCCGTGAGGGATGTCCGGATCCGCGACCTCCCCTTTCTGCGGCTGCAGAAAGAGCCGGGGCCTGCGGTCCGCATCCCAGGAGAGACGCCGCACCCGGCGCGGCACGAGAGAGGCTCCCAGATCCACGGCCCTGGACAACAGGTGCTGATCGAAGCTGGTCCAGGGCAGGGGACGCTGACTGTCGGCTCCCTGGGGACCCCCGCCACGAAAAATGGAGGCGATGCGCATCTCCTCCATCCGGGGACGAATCGCCACCGAACCGGAATCGGTGTGCAACACGTAGGAGTCGATGGCGTCCAGGAGCACGCTCCGGGGCAGGTGCAACCCTTCGGTGGCCATTTTCTGCAGCAACGACTCCGAGATCACCCCACCGCACATGTTGCAACCCGGTGGTCCGGTGAGGGTGAAATCCCGTGGCTCGAAAATCTCCACATGGAGCGTCATCTTCATTTGCCGGGCCAGATCGAGGAGAAAACAGGCGCTAAACGCCCCCGCCGGACCGCCGCCGACGATGGCCACACGGGCGTGATTCTGCAAATCCATCACGTGGCCGCCCGCCGTCCCTGACGCTCCCGCCACACAGCCAGCCCTTGGGCGTTGAGATCCAGATCCATGGCGAGCAGATCCAGAAGAGGTTCCACCCCCGTTCCCCCCAACCGCTCCCGGAGATCCCCGCGCAGGGCGGCGACCAGGGCGTCATGGGCCATTTTTTCATTGGTCTCCATGGCCAGTTGCCGATACACTTCCAGTTGTCGTTCCAGATCGTCCACATAGACAGGCATCCAGGGGACCGAACCGAAATGGGTCAGGCAGAGCCGGGCGGGACCCAGGGCCGCCAGACGGCGCACGGTCTCCTGATAGGATTGGGGATCGAACTGGGTGGGAGTGGTGGCCGGCAGAAAAAAGGGTCTGCCGATGCCGTCGAGCTCCCGATAAGAGAGGCCGAAGGCGTCGCCGGTAAAAAGACTCCGGCTGGCTTCGTCGAACACGCAGAGGTGATTCAGGCTGTGTCCGGGGGTCTCCAGCAGGGTCAGGGGACGACCCGCCAGGGAGAAGGTCTCCCCATCGGCGGGACAATGGACCCGGGCCGGGTCCACCGGGACCGCCCCCCCCAGGGTGGCCATGAACCGCTCCTCCCCATAGACCACCTTGGCCCCGGCGATCAACCGGGAGGGATCGACCAGGTGCTGCAGACCACTGGGATGCACCAGCAACCGGGCGTTGGGGAGGTGGCGCAACAATTCACCGGCCCCCCCCGCGTGGTCCAGGTGGACATGGGTGACGATGATGGCCTCGACCGCCCCGGGGGACAGACCATGGCGGGTCAACGCCCCCAGCAGCAGAGGCACCGCCGGCAGGGGGCCGGTTTCCACAAACACCGCCCGCCCCCTTTCCCGCACCAGCCAGGCCGCGGTGAAACCGGGCCGGACATATTCGACATCGATGCGGGTGACGCCCGCGTGCGTTTCCTGGTATCTTGACATGATGACAATGCCGCTCCTAAAAAAGCATCAGAGGTTACGGCGGACATTCTAGGGCAAAAGAGGGGGAATTGCGATGATCGCCATGGAATCTTTGGCAAACAGGGGACGCCGCTGGCTGGTGGAACACTGGACGCGGCTCGCCGGGCCGACCCTGGAGGCGTTGTTGGAGGGCGCGCACCGCGCCACCCGCGACCTGGAGAGTCTCTGGTCCCGCCACGCCTTCCGACTCTCCCTCTCCCGTCGCGGGGTATGCCTCTCCCGTCTGCCGGGAGTCGGCATTCCTCCGGTCCAGCCGGGATCAGCGCCGACCCAGGCACTCTATGAGGCGTCGGGCCGCTGGGGAAAGCCGCGGATGAACGACCGTTCCGACGCCTGGACCCGACCGCCGGAACGCCAGGGTCGCTGGACCCTGCCACCGTTCGAAACGGCGTTCTCCCAGGCCGGCCAGGTGGCCGGAGCCGCCCTGAACAGCGTCAACGCGGCACCCGGAGAACTGGACCGTTTTGTGGAGCGGGTCCGCCAGGGGCGACGGGCCGGGTATTATCCGGCCGAGGTGTTCGAGCAGGCCAGGGCGTTGTTGCGCCGGACCGCCCCCCTCACCCGACCGGCGCGGTGAAGGCGTTCTCGTGCCCGGCCTGCTGCAAACGGGGATGAAACTTCGCGATGGCCTCCTGAAGCAGGAGATTGCACGCTTCGGAGGAGAGCTGCCCCTCTCTTTCCACCACCAGCAACCGCTCCCCGGACTCCAAAGGAGATCCCATCCACAGATGAAAATTCCATTGCTGCTGACGCCAGTGACGGATGCGCGGCACGGCGCCATTCATGAGACCGTCCACCATGCGACGCAGACGCTCCCGCTCCCCCGGAGGGGTCTGGCACACCAAATGACTTTTGCGCAGACGCGGATTCCAGTAAGCTACCAACTCCACAGTCAGGGAGGTGGTCAACCAATGGAACAACGCCACCAGCACACTCTGCGTGTTCTCCGTGTCCAGAAGCGTGCCGGCGGTGGCAAAACGGGCGTCGCCGACGGGGGATTCCGGAGCGGAAAACCGGGTGGCCAGTTCCAGCACGGTCTGTGTCTCCCGTTGCGGGACATCGGGAACGGATTGCATATCCATAGGTTTGATCACTGTTCTTGTCACGGTTGACGGTCCAATGTCGGCACACACAACCAATTATGAAGCGAAATTCATGCCAATGTTCACACAAATACGTTTGAAAAGGAAACCGATTTCCTGGCGTTCCAGCCCGTGGCCGCTGGCCGTGGTCCTGGGGTTCTGGCTGGGGCTGGGCAGCGCGACGGGCCTGCTGGCGGAGGAGAAAAAGACGGTTCCCCCGGAAGTGCAACGTCTGCAAACCTTTCTGGACCGGCTGCGCTCCCTGGAGGCGGACTTCGTCCAGCGCCAACTGGACGGCGAGGGGGACCAGCCCAGGGAGAGCCGCGGTCAATTTTCCGCCGCCCGTCCAGGCCGGTTCCGTTGGGACTATACCACCCCTTTCGAGCAGTTGATCCTGTCCGATGGTCAGAAGGTATGGTTTTACGAACCCGATCTCAAGCAGGCGACCCACTCCTCCGCGGGCAAGCTGGACAAAACCCCGGCGGGTTTCCTGACCTCCGGCAAGCGTCTGGAGGAGACCTTCACCTGGGAGGTGGTTCCCGGTCCGGACAAGGATCTGCCCACCGTGATGCTCTACCCCCTGCAGGAGGGTTCCCTGCGGGCCTTCGCCATCACGCTGCATCCGCAAAAGGATGAGATCAAGGATTTTCTGGTCGAGGATTCATTGCGGCATCGTTCCCGTTTCGTTTTCCACAACTGGCGCGCCAATCCCGACATCCCGGCGGAAAAATTTCGTTTCGTCCCTCCCAAGGGAGTGGATGTGATCGAGAACAATGAAATGAACGCGCCCAAATAGGAGGAACCCATGCCATCATTCGACGTCGTTTCCGAAGTGGATCTGCAGGAAGTGGACAATGCCATCAACCAGGTGGCCAAGGAGATCACCACCCGTTACGATTTTCGCGGTTCCAAGTGCAAGGTGGAACGGGAGGAGTCGGTCATCAAGGTGTTGGCGGATGACGACTACAAGCTGGATCAGGTTCTGGATGTGCTCAAGGAGAAACTGGTGCGGCGCAAGGTGGACGTGAAGGTGCTGGAATACGGCACGGTGGAGACCGCCTCCATGGGGATGAAACGGCAACAGATCACGGTGCGCCAGGGGGTGGAGAGCGAACTGGCCAAAAAAATCGTGGCCGGATTGAAAACCGCCAAACTCAAGGTGCAGGCCGCCATTCAGGGGGATCAGGTGCGGGTGACGGGCAAAAAGCGGGACGATCTGCAGGAGGCCATCGCCAGCATCAAGGGGGCGGGATACGAACTGCCGTTGCAGTTCATCAACTTTCGGGAGTGAACCGGTGGGCATCGAAACGAAACAGCGTGGCAAAAAGGTGTTGCGGGTCGGTTTGCTCGCCCTGGGGTGTCCCAAGAACGTGGTGGACGCGGAACGGTTGCTGGGGCGTTTCCTGGAGGGGGGCTACGACCTGACCCCGGACCCGGCCCGGGCGGATCTGCTGGTGGTGAACACCTGTGGTTTCAAGGCGGACGCCGAGGCGGAATCCCGCGAGGTGATTCTGGAGATGGCGGCCATCAAGGCGGCCTATCCGGGCAAACGCCTGGTGGTGACCGGGTGTCTGGCCCAGAGGTACGGGGAGCGGTTGCGGGAGGAGATTCCCGCCATCGATCTCCTGATCGGGACCACGGGCCACGATCAACTGCTCGACCTGCTGCAAGCCGCCGCCGCGCCCATGCCGACGGCGGATTTCGCCACCGCATCGGAAAACGCCCCGCGGATTCTGACCACCCTGCCCCATACCGCCTATCTCAAAATCGCCGAGGGGTGCGACAACCCGTGCGCCTTTTGCATCATTCCGCGGTTGCGGGGTCCGTTCCGATCCCGTCCCATGGACGAGATCCTCGGCGAGGCCAAGGCGTTGGCGGCGGGGGGGGTGCGGGAGATTCAGGTGGTTTCCCAGGACACCACCCTCTATGGCCGGGATCTGGAGCCGCGCAGCGATCTGGTCGCCCTGCTGGAGCGCCTGGGCGCACTTGAAAACCTGCACTGGATCCGGCTGCTCTATCTCTACCCCACCCTGATCACCGACCGGCTGCTGGATTTCATCGCCGCCTCCGGCAAGGTGCTGCCCTATT
>JADGCR010000138.1 GCA_015228895.1 Magnetococcales bacterium | reverse complement strand
CCTGGTTTACAGGGCTTTGGGTCAATGCATCTATCCATCCGGACATCGTACCCGCAGCCAAAACCGTCTAATGGAAAATCTGGGTTCATCACTTCTCCGACATCCTTGCTTGAACCAACTTGCCCAGAATCGTGGTTGCCTGTCGCATCTCCTCCGGGGTCAGGAGAGACTGGATCCCGCCACAAACCTGCGCGATGATCCCCCGCATCACCTCCTCGACCACGGGAAACGCGGTCTCGGTCAGATGCACGGGTTTGACCCGGCGGTCCCCGGAAGCGGTGGAACGGGCAATCAGGCCGCGACTCTCCAACTGTTGCAGGATTTTGGTCAGCCCGCCAGAGGTGATCAGCAGCGCGTGCTGCAATTGGGAGGGAGTCATCTCGTGGGGCGGAGAAGAACGACGCAGACTGGCCAAAACGTCAAACTCCGCGGGACTCAAACCATGCTGACTCATCACCCTGATGGCCTGACCCAGCAGATTGCCATGCACCCGATGCAGGGTGAGAGTCAAGGGCGTCAACAGGGGATCGAAGGATTCCGGCCAGTTTTCCTTATGTTGATCAATGAGTTCTTCTATCGAAACATCCATGGCGGCTCACTCGCGGATTGGGAGATGAAAAAATATCTTGCAACACAGATAAAAAGTCAATACAATTTATCTCTATAAATCTATCTTGCAAGATAAATATTTGCTCCCGCCTCTGCCCATGGATGGCTGAAAAACATGCCCGTATCTTTCAAGCGTTTACCCATGCTGCTGTTGCTCGGCACTCTGGGTGTGGTGGGTTGCACGATTCCGGGGCCGGATGATCACCGGCCCGAAACGCGACCGCCCGACGAGGCTTGGCAGGCAGCCCTCCCCCACGACGGCTCGGTGGAAAACCTGAACAACTGGTGGGGACGCTTCCAGGACCCCGCCTTGACCGCCCTGATCGACGCCACCCTGAATCACCATCCCGGCCTGGATGGGGCGCTGGCGGCCATCGAGGTCGCCAGGGCCGCCCTCACCACCCAACAGGCCGCGGACCTGCCCCATGGAGACGCAAGCGGCAAGGTGAGCCGCTCCGGCAACCGGCTCAACCCCACGGTGCTCTCCATGACCACCACCGGCATGGCGGTGGACGCCAGTTGGGAGTTGGATCTCTTTGGCCGGGTGCAACGGGCCACCGAGGGCGCCCGGGCCAAGGTGACCGCCCGGCAGGCGGAGTGGCACGGGTTGCGGGTGACCCTCGCCGCCGAAGTGGCCACCCTGTACAACGAACTGCGGGGCTGCGAACGGTTGCGGGAGAGTCTGACGGATGAAATCACCTCCCGCCGCAACAGTCTGGAAATCACCCGCAGCGCCATACAGGCCGGACTGGTCGCCCCCAGCGAAGGGGAGTTGGCCCTGGCCGGCCTGGCGGACGCCCGCGCCCAGTTGACCGGGCAACAGGGGAGTTGCGACCTGGCCGTCAAGGGACTGGTGGCCTTGAGCGGCATGGGGGAGGCGGCACTGCGCCAGCTCCTGCTCAATGGGACCGGCAAAATGGCGCAGGTCGCCCCGTTCGCCGTCACCACCCTGCCCGCCCAACTGCTCGCTCAAAGACCCGATCTGGCCAGCGCGGAAAGCGAACTGGTGGCCGCCGATGCGGAAATCGGCGTGGCCCGGGCCAACCGTTTTCCCCGCTTTTCGTTGCTGGGAAGCGTGGGGGCCGCCGTGAACACCCTGGGCGGCCTCTCCCAGAACAACCAGCCGTGGAGCTTCGGCCCGGCGCTCTTGTTGCCCATGTTCGACGGCGGGGTGCGGGAGGCCACGGTGCGCGCCGCCCATGCCCGTCGGCAGGCGGCCCTGGCCAATTATCGTCAGGCGGTGCAAAACGCGGTGCGGGAGGTGGAAAGCGCCCTGGTCAATCTGGCCAGCAGTCGGCAACGGGTCCGGGATACCCGCCTGGCCGCCAGGGGGTTCGCCGCCTACTTCGCGGCCAGCGAGGAGAACTGGCGCAAGGGGGGGATCAGTCTCCTCGCCTTGGAGGAAGCCCGCCGCAAAAGCATCGGAGCCGAACGGGCGGTGCTCCAACTGGAGAGACAGGAGGTGCAGCACTGGATCAATCTGTACAAAAGCCTGGGGGGGGGCTGGAGTCAAGGAGCGACGTCATGATCTATGTCAAATTGTGGTTCCAATTGTTATTGCTGTTGTGCGTTTTTTCCCCGCCGCCGGCCTCCCACGCAGCCCCACCCGATCAGGAGGAGAAGGCGGTGCTCACCGTGACCAGGGTGCAGCCCGCCGTGGAGCGATGGCCCCAGACCTTGCGGGTGGTGGGCGGCATCCACGCCTGGCAGGAGGCGATCGTGGCCGCGGAGATCGGCGGTCTGGCCATCACCGCGTTGCCGGTGGATGTGGGGAGCGTGGTGACCCGGGGGCAGGAGCTGGTGCATCTCTCGGACGCCGCCATCAAGGCGGGACTCGCGTTACAACAGGCCAATGTGGCCCGCGCCAGGGCGGGTCTGGCCCTGGCCAAGGCCAACGGCGACCGGGCGCGGGCGGTGAAGGGGGCCGGGGCGCTGTCCGAGCAGCAGATCACCCAGTATCTGCTGGCCGAGGAGTCGGCCCGGGCCGATCTGGCCGCGACCCGGGCCACCCTGGAGTTGGAAGAGGTCCGATTGCGGCAAACCCGCATTCTGGCCGCGGACGACGGGGTGATTTCGGCGCGCAACGCCACGTTGGGAGCCGTGGTGCAGGTGGGCAACGAACTGTTCCGTCTGGTGCGCCAGGGACGACTGGAGTGGCGCGCCGAGTTGACCGCCACTCAAATGGCCCGGATCCGGCCCAGCCAGAAGGCCAACCTCACCCTCTCCAACGGCCAGAGCGCGCTGGCCATCCTGCGTCAGATCGCCCCGACCCAGGACCCCAACACCCGCAAGGGCGTGGTCTACTTCGATCTGCCCAGGGAGGTTCCGGCCCAGGCGGGCATGTTCGCCCAGGGGGAGATCCTCCTGGAGGAGGAACGGGTCATCACCCTGCCCCAGTCCGCCATTGTCCACGGGGATGGACACACCTATCTTTTTGAACTCACCCCACCGGACCGGGTGATCCGGCGCAAGGTCGCCACCGGGCAACGCGTGGGGGAACGGATCGCCATCCGCGCCGGACTGGATGAAACGGCCACGGTGATCGCCAGTGGTGGCGCCTTTCTCAAGGATGGGGATCGGGTCGCGGTGGTGGAGGGGCAACCATGAACTTTTCCGCGCTTTCGATCCGGCATCCGGTTCCGGCCATTCTGCTGTTCGCCCTGTTGACCCTGCTGGGCGTGGCCTCCTTCCGGGGTTTGGGCATCCAGAATTTCCCGGATATCGAGGTGCCCATCATCACGGTTTCCGCCACCCTGGAGGGTGCGGCCCCCGCCCAGTTGGAAACCGAGGTGGCCCGCAGGATCGAAGACGCGGTGGCCTCTCTCGGCGGGGTGGAACACATCCGCGCGGCGCTCACCGACAGCATGGTCAACATCATCATCGAATTTTCCATCGACAAGAACGCCGACGTGGCCCTCAACGAGGTGCGCAACGCCGTGGATTCCATCCGCAGCGAACTGCCCCAGGACCTGACCACGCCGGTGATCTCCAAAAGGACCACCACGGGCGGGGTGATGATCGCGTTCGTGATCGAGTCCAAGGCGCTGGACGAAGGGGAACTCTCCTGGCTGGTGGACAACGAGATCGCCAAGGCCCTGCTGGCGGTCCCCGGCGTGGGCCGGTTCTCCCGCATGGGAGGGATCGACCGGGAGATCCAGGTGAATCTGGACCCGGTGCGCATGCGCTCCCTGGGGATCACCGCGGCGGACCTCTCCCGCCTGCTGCGTCAGGTGCGCAAGGACGCCCCGGGGGGACGGGGGGACATCGCCGGGGAGGTGCAGACGATTCGCACCATGGCGGCCCCGGAATCCCTGGATGATTTGATGAAACTGGACCTCCCCCTGCCGGGTGGACGTACCGTGGCCCTGGCGGAAATCGCCACCATCACCGATGGCAAGGCGGAACCGGGCAGCGTCGTCCTGTTCAACGGAAAACAGATGGTGGGGTTCGAACTCTCCCGTTCCAAGGGATGGAGCGAGGTCTCCGTGGCCATGGAGGTGCGTCAGGCGGTGCGGGAGTTCAGCCGGACCCACCCCCAGGTGACCATCCAGGAGGCCTACAACACCTTCGCCCCGGCCCAGGACAATTTCAAGGGATCCATGGAACTGCTCTACGAAGGGGCGTTTCTGGCCATCGTGGTGGTCTGGTGGTTTCTGCGCGATCTGCGGGCCACGTTCATTTCGGCGGCGGCCTTGCCCCTTTCCATCATTCCGGCCTTTCTGATCATGAAGCTGGCCAATTTCAGCCTGGACACCCTGACCCTGCTCTCCCTGGCCCTGGTGGTGGGCATTCTGGTGGATGACGCCATCGTGGAGGTGGAGAACATCATCCGACACCTCAAGATGGGCAAACCCCCCTATCAGGCCGCCATGGAGGCGGCCAATGAAATCGGCATGGCGGTCATCGCCACCACGTTGACCCTGGTGGCGGTGTTTCTGCCGACGGCCTTCATGGGGGGCATTCCGGGTAAATTCTTCCGTCCCTTCGGCATGACCTCGGTGGCCGCCATTCTGGCGTCGCTGGTGGTGGCCCGACTGTTGACCCCGATGATGTCCGCCCATCTGCTGCGTCCGGATACGCAAATCCATCAAAAGGAGGCCCTCTGGCAAAGGCATTACATCCACTGGGTGACCGGCTGTCTGAACCACCCCCGCCTGACCATGCTGGCCGCGTTGCTATTTTTCGCCGGTTCCCTCTCCCTGGCACCGTTGCTCCCATCCGGCTTCGTGCCCGCCGCGGACCGCAGTCAAACCATGGTCAGCCTGGAGTTGCCCCCCGGTTCCTCCCTCTCCGACACCCTGGAAGCCTCCCGGAAGGCGCTCGAACTGATCCGGCCAATCCCGGAGATCACCTCCGTCTACGCGGCGGTGGGATCGGCGGCCAGCCTTGAGGGAGGACCGCTGGGAGGGACGGCCAGCGGGGACGTGCGCAAGGCGACCCTGGTGGTCAATCTGGTGGACCGCCACGAACGGGCAAAAAAACAATCCCTGGTCGAGGGGGATCTCCGCGCCCGCTTGCAAAACCTGCCCGGCGTGCGCGTTTCCATCAACGCCAACGCCATGGGGGTGAAACTGATGCTGGTGCTGGCCAGCAACGATCCCGCCGCCCTCACCACGGCGGTCATGGGGGTGGAGAAGGAGATCCGCTCCCGGATCCGGAATGTGGGCAACATCCTCTCCAACGCCACCCTGGAGCGCCCGGAAATCCACATCGTCCCCGATTTCGCCAAGGCGGCGGATCTGGGAATCGGGAGCGAAGCCATCGCCCAGGCGGTGCGCGTGGCCACCGCGGGGGACTTCAAGGTCCAACTGGCCAAGCTCAATCTGCCAGAAAGGCAAATACCCATCCGGGTGCGACTGACACCCGAGGTGCGACAGGACCTGACCGCCATCCGCCAACTGCCAGTGGCCTCCCGCACCGGGGTCGTTCCTCTGGAGACCGTCGCCACGGTCGAAATGGAAAGCGGCGCCACCCAGATCGATCGGTTTGACCGCATGCGTTTTTCCACCATCACGGTGGAGCTGGGTCAACGGGTCCTGGGTGAGGTGCTGGCCGAGGTGAATCGCCTGCCCTCCATGCAGAACCTGCCCGCCGGAGTGCATCGTCCCCCGGATGGGGAGTCCCAACGGATGAAGGAGCTGTTCGGCAGTTTCGCCACGGCCATGAGCATCGGGGTGTTGTGCATCTATATCGTTCTGGTGCTGCTTTTCCACGACTTCTTGCAGCCGATCACCATCCTGGCCGCCCTGCCCCTCTCCCTGGGCGGGGCCTTCGTCGCCCTGCTGGTGACCCACAACGCCTTCTCCATGCCCGCGGTGATCGGCATTCTGATGCTCATGGGCATTGTCACCAAGAATTCCATTCTGCTGGTCGAATACGCTGTCGTGGCGCGGCGGGAGCGGGGTCTCAACCGGCGTGACGCCCTGCTGGACGCCTGTCACAAGCGTGCCAGGCCCATCGTCATGACCACCATCGCCATGGGGGCCGGAATGTTGCC
>JADGCR010000137.1 GCA_015228895.1 Magnetococcales bacterium | reverse complement strand
CGATCATCTCCGCCTGGCCCAGCAGTCCGTGTTCGCGGAATTTGCCCTCCAGCAGACCGAGGGTCATGGCCGTGCCGTAGATGGGGCCTTCGATATCCGGCCAGATGTAGGGCATGGCGCCGATATGGTCCTCGTGGCCATGGGTGAGCACGAACCCGACCACCCGATCCCGGTTCTCGATCAGATACTGCACGTCCGGAATGATGAAATCCACCCCTGGCGTTTCCGGGGAGGGGAAGGTGAGCCCACAATCCACCACCAGCAGTTTGTTCTCGTAGCCGTAGACCATGAGATTCATGCCGATCTCCCCCAATCCCCCCAGGGGGACGATCTCGAAGGGGGCCAACGTGGTGCGGTTCATGCCTCGATCTCCGTCTTGGGCGTCATGTCACGTTTACGTTCGATGCCACGCCCCAGAAAAATGGCGATTTCGTACATGATGCACATGGGCACCGCCAGCATGATCTGCGAAATGGGGTCCGGGGGGGTGATGATCCCGGCGATGACGAACGAGAGGACGATATTGTATTTTCTCTTGTCCACCAGCCACGCGGTATTGATCGCCCCGGTCTTGATGAGCAGCAGCAAACCGATGGGCATTTCAAACACCAGACCGAAGGCGAGCATCAGGGTCATGATCAGACTGACATATTCCGATATGGAGGGCATGGCCGCGATGTCGGGTGTGGCAAAACTCAGGAAATATTTGAATGCCATTGGAAAGACAAACAGATAGGCCAGCGAGGCTCCCAGAAAGAAAAGCGCCGGGGTCATGAGCAGAAACGGCAGAAACGACCGTTTTTCCGACTCATAGAGTCCCGGCGCCACAAACAGCCAGAACTGGGTGAGGACGACCGGCAGGGCCAGCACCAGACCGGCGAAGGCCGACACCTTGAGATAGGTGAAGAACGCCTCGTGGAGTCCGGTGAAGATCATCTTGTCGTTCGGCCCCATGATCTCCCGCAACGGCTTGATCAGGAAGGCGAAAATATCCTCGGAAAATCCCCAGCAGATCAGAAAGCCGATGAGGATCGCCAGCACCGAGACCATCAAACGGTTACGCAGTTCGATCAGATGGGTCAGCAACGGGGCCGTATCGGTGGGTCCCATGGTCATGAGCGGGCCAGAGCGTCTTTGTGGACGGACGCCACCACCGGGAGGGCGGCGGGATGGGCGGTCGGGGCGGGTTCCACCGCGACCGGGCCGACCTCGGGAGTCTCGACGGCTCCGGGAGATTCCGCCAGCATGGCCGCATCGACAACCCGGGGCGGTTCGGAGGGGTTGGCCGGCGGCGTGTAATGGGAACTCTCCCGCACCTTGGCCTCGAACTCCTCCATATGGATGCTCTCCCGCACATCGCTGACGAGTCGCTGAACCTGTCGGATCACACGGGCGCATCCGCGAGCGACTTCCGGCAGTTTATCGGGTCCGATGACCAGGAGGGCAACCAGCAAGATGATGAAAATTTCGATCCAGCTCAAACCAAACATGAGGCTTTGCTCCAGCCGTCGGAGATCAGGAGACGTCCCTTTTGGATTGACCTTCGATGGAGGGTTGGCCCGCCAGTTTTTCCTCGGTTTTGGGCAGTTCGTCCGGTGGATCCTTGTCCCCGCTCATGGCGTCCTTGAAACTCTTGACCCCCTGGCCCAGATCCCGCATGACCGACGGCAGCTTTCCAGCTCCGAAGACGACCAGAACGATCACCAGAATGATGAGTAGATGTGAGGTTCCCAGTCCCATGCAGTGGTACTCCTTGAGTTGAGTGGATGAATGGCGAAAAGAGATCGAACCGATAAAGGCTACCACATCGGCGTGCGGGACACCAGGATTCGTCAATCAGGAGGCGTGGTAAATTTTGCGGTGGCGCTTCCGGACGGGTCAGTAACCATACCGCAGACCGGCGGTGATCTCATGCATGCTCAAACCATCGTCGTCGGTGTGGGTCACCAGAAAACGATATCCGATATCGGTGAACCACTTTTCGCCGAGCGGGATGGAAAGTCCGCTCCCCAACTGGTAGGCGAAGCCGTAATCACGTTTCCTGGCATCCGGATAGACCGTGTTGGCACCGGTGGTGAGCGCCGTGATCCTCGTGTCGGCCATCCCCATGCCCACGCCCCCTCCCAGATGGAACCGCACGGCGTCCATCACCTGGAAATCGTAGTACAGATTGGTCAGCAGCGCCTGATGGGCGATTGCGCCCACCACCTGCCGGTCCACCCCCCCCTCGTTGGACCGGTCGGTGTCGAAGCGACGGAACGACCCCTCCAACTCCAGACGCAGGGCCGGTTGCAGCCGCACACCCACGGCACCGGAGAAACTCATGCCGTTGTCGAACGCATCGCTGCCCTCCGTGGTATTGTGGTCCTTGGGGATGGCGGCGCCGATTTTCAGGCTGACATAGGGTCGCAAACCGGACTCCATGGTCTGGGCCGTGGAAGCGACGCACCAGGGGAGCAGACAGACGCACAACACGACCCTGTATTTCATGTATTCCATCATCCAATCCTTCTTCGGGAGTCAAGGGAACGGCGCATCCTTTCTTATCGGCACACCCGAAAAAAAAATCAAACCGAATCGACCCGCCGGAGGATCAGGATCGGTTGGTGTTTCCACCGGATCGGTGCTACCCTGACGGGTCGAAGCGGGTAAACCAGATCAACCGGAATTTCGTGAAATTTTCACACCTCGATGAACATACTGTTCCTGAATCCGCCCTTCCTGGGCCGCTTCTCCCGCACCTCCCGCAGTCCGGCGGTCACCAAGGGGGGAACCTTCTACTATCCCATCTGGCTGGCCTACGCCACGGGTTGGGCGCAACACAACGGTCACGACGCGCGACTGTTCGACGCCCCGGCCCGCCTGGCCACCCTGGACGACCTGTACCTTTTTCTGGAAGATTGGCAGCCGGGCCTGGTGGTGGTCGATACCAGCACCCCCAGCATCCATCACGACAGCGCCGTGGCGGCCCGGATCAAGGAACGTTTTCCCGCCAGTTTCATTTTGCTGGTGGGCACCCACCCCTCGGCCCTGCCGGAGGAGTCCCTGTCACGGAACCCGGCCATCGACGGCGTCGCCATCGGGGAGTATGACGCCACGGTGGTGGAGCTGGCCGGGGCGCTGGAACACCGCCAACCCCTGGAGCCGGTCCAGGGGCTGGCGCTGCGCCGGGCGGGAGAACCGTTCCTGACCGCCCCCAGGGAGAAACTGGAACATCTGGACGCCCTGCCCTTCGTCTCCCGGGTCTACCTCCGGCACCTGAATGTCCGGGACTATTTTTTCGCCGCCGCCAATTATCCCATGGTGATGATCATCACGGGCCGGGGGTGCCCCCATCGCTGTTTCTTCTGCGTCTATCCCCAGGTGTTCCACTCCCGCCGCTACCGGGTGCGCAGCGCGCGGAACGTGGTGGATGAGCTGGCGTACATCCAGACCCATCTGCCCATGGTGAAAGAGGTGGGCATCGAGGACGACTGCTTCACCGCCAGTCCCGCTCACGTCCGGGGGATCTGCGAGGAGATCATCCGGCGGCGGCTCAGGCTGAAATGGTATTGCAACGTGCGGGGGGACGTGAAACCGGAACTGCTGGCCCTGATGAAAAAGGCCGGCTGCCGCCTGGTGACGGTGGGGTTCGAAAGCGGAGCGCAGAGCATTCTGGACGCCATGGGCAAAGGGATCACCCTGGAAAAATACCGGCGGTTCGTCCAGGATGTCAAACAGGCGGGTCTGCTGGTCCACGGCTGCATGATGGTGGGCAATCCGGGGGACACCAGGGAAACCCTGGCCGCCAGTTACCGGTTCGCCATCCAGGCCGATTGCGACAGCATGCAGTTTTATCCGTTGTACGTCTATCCAGGCACGGAAGCCTTCGAATGGGCCAAAAGCAACGGCTATCTGACCACCACCGATTACGCCCGCTGGCTGGACGGGGAGGGTCAGCACAACTGCGTCCTGGAGACTCCTCAGCTGTCGTCCCGGGAGATGGTGGCGTTGTGCGACGACTACCTGAGACGCTATCATCTGCGTCCCCGTTACCTGCTGAAGAAACTGTGGCAGGCTGTCCGTGACCCCGCAGAAGGGTATCGCAGCCTGCTCTCCGCCCAATCCTTCTTCTGGAAACTGCTGCGGAACGCCTTCCTGGAGCGCATGAAATGATGGAAATTTCCGTGATCGTGGTCTGCTGGAACGAAGCGGGGAACATCGCCCGGTGCCTGGACTCGCTGCTGACGCAGAGCCACCCCCCCCACCTCTTCGAGATCGTGGCGGTGGATGGCGGGTCCCGGGACAAAACCGGGGAGATCATCGCGGCCTACGCCGCCATCCATCCCCGGGTGCTGCTGGTCAGCGAACCCCGCAAGGGGACGGCCATCGGCCGCAACCAAGGGGTCGCCGCCGCCCGGCATCCCCATGTCGCCTTCATCGACGCGGATTGCGAGGCCCCGCCGGAGTGGCTGGAACGGTTGTCCAAAGCGTTCCTCCACCACCGGAGCGTGGAACCCGCGGTGGTGGCGGTGGGCGGGGGCAATGTGCCACCCCCAGACAGCACCCCCTTCGTGCAGGCCGTGGGGCTGGCCATGGACTCCTTCGCGGGCAGTTTCAACAGCGCCCAGGGTCGCCAATTCCAAACCCCCCGCCAGGTCCCCAGTCTGCCCACCCTCAATGTGCTGTATGCCAGGGAGGCGATTCTGGCGGTGGGGGGCTTCGATGTCTCGTTGGGGAGCGAGGCCGAGGACGCGGACCTCAACTTCCGCCTGAACGCGCGCGGGGGACGCATGGTGTTCCTTCCCGGCCTGCCGGTGCTGCACAAGTTCCGCCCCACCCCGCGCATCTGGTATGGCAACATGGTGCGCTACGGTCGGGGTCGGGCGCGTCTGCTCAAACGCCATCCCGGCATGCGGACACCGGTCTATCTCCTTCCCCCCCTGTTTCTGCTGGGGGTCTCCTCGGTGTTGCTGCTGCCTCTCCATCCGGTTTTCTGGTGCGGCGCCCTCTATTTTCCCGCCATTCTCGGCTACGCGGCATGGCTTTGCGGACGCAAGGGACGTCCGGACCTGACGGCCCTGGTGGCGCTGGTGTTCATCGTGCAGCATTTCGGCTACGCCATCGGGGAGGTGTCCGGCCTGCTGAATCCGCAGGTCCGCTGAGGCGCCCCTATTTGCCGAACCAGGAGCGCACCCAGAACTGCACGCCACGGGTGGTGGCATCCATCAACAGATTGATCGGCGCCAACGCATCTTCCCACAGTCGCAACGATTTCGCGTACAGCTCCCTTTTCTTGAGCAGCAGCTCCCGCTCGGAGAGGGTGAGGGTGGCACCCGGAAGTATGGGCGCCACGATGATGCTCACCCGCTCCTTTTCCGGGGTCTCCAGCGACGCGACGACGCCAAAAAGGGTGCATGGCCGTTCCTCGCCGGTGCGGGCGCATCGCCCCTCCCCGGCGGGAGAGCGACAAGGAATGGTCACCAGCTGCACCGGGACGGGAAACCATTCACTCTCCTCCACCGACCCGAACTCGGCGGTATACTGGCACCCCTCCCGCACTTCACGCACGATCCGGAGGGGAATCCGGGTGCCCCGCATCTCATCGTCCCGGCCACCGGTCTCACCCGTGAGCAGCCCCATGAGACGCAACAGCCGCAAGGGAACGGTGGTCCGCAAGGCGGGACGCCGCCTGCCTTGATCATCCGTGTTCGATACAAAAAATTCCTGGTCGAGCATGGTCACTGGTTTTCCTTCTTTTCATCTTGCAGAATGACATTCCGAGCCTGTTCCGATCCCATATGGACCACCAGAATGCGCGCCGGTTCCCGGCCCCGGTTGGTGCCGCGGTGCCACTGCCGCATCGCCTCGACGAAGGCGCTCCCGGCCCCGAAGGTGCGGGTGCCCCGATCCCGGTAGTCCACAGTCACCTCACCGGAGAGAATGTAGACGTACATGGGAACCCCATGCCTGTGCCACAGGGTCTCCTCTCCTGGCGTGATGGTCACGATGGTCGAGGAGACCCGCATCGGGGAACCATCCGGAAAGCGCAACGGCTCGTCCAGCACGGTTGTGGAGGTGTCCAGCAGGGGCTGAACCTTGGGATAGGGGGATTGGGCCCTGGCCTCGAAACAGGCCACCATCCAAACGCAAACCAGCACCAGCGCAGCGCAACGACTTTTCATGGC
>JADGCR010000136.1 GCA_015228895.1 Magnetococcales bacterium | reverse complement strand
AGACCAGTTTGGAGAGCAGCAGCAGCAGACCGATATAGGCCACTCCGGACCCCAGCACCCCCATTTCCCACTCCGTCACGATCCGGTCCAGCCACGCGAATCCCCCCGCGAACCACCACGCCAGCAGAGCGGCCAGCTTGACGGTGGCGGCGGTCCTGTCCAGCACTTCCCGATCCCGGGTGCAGGCCCTGGTCCGGCTCCAGGTGGCGGCGTCGATCCTCTCGGCGCACGGGGCCGGGGGATGGGCTCCCAGGGCCCGGATGTTGAGCAGTCCGGCCAGGGTGTCCAGGGTGAAGCTCAACAGCAGGGAAATCAGGATGAACAGGCCATAAGGGGTCATATGAATCGCACCATCCTTGAAAAAAACGAATTGACACGCATGCCGTCAGGAGTGATCATCCCTCATTCTTCAACGAGCCACAAGGAGCGGACGGTGACCTTTCAAGAACTTATTCTTTCCTTGCAGAAATACTGGTCGGATCGGGGGTGCGCGCTCCTGCAACCTTACGACATGGAGATGGGCGCCGGGACGTTTCATCCCGCCACCTTTTTGCGCGCCCTGGGACCGGAACCCTGGAACGTCGCCTTCGTGCAGCCCTCCCGCCGTCCCACGGATGGCCGTTACGGGGAGAATCCCAACCGGTTGCAACGCTATTATCAGTTCCAGGTCATCCTCAAACCCTCGCCGGACGCCATCCAGACCCTTTACCTGGACTCCCTGGCCGCCATCGGGATCGACCCCGGGGCGCACGACATCCGCTTTGTGGAGGATGACTGGGAGAGTCCCACCCTGGGGGCCTGGGGATTGGGCTGGGAGGTGTGGCTCGATGGCATGGAGGTGACCCAGTTCACCTACTTTCAGCAGGTGGGGGGGATGGATCTGCCGTTGGTTTCCGGGGAGCTGACCTACGGACTGGAACGTCTGGCCATGTACATCCAGGGGGTGGAGAACGTCTACGATCTGGTGTGGACGCCAGGGATCAGTTACGGGGATGTCCACCAGCAGGAGGAGGCGGATTTTTCCCACTATAATTTCAACGCGGCCAATGTGGAGCAACTGTTTTCCCTGTTTTCCACCTTCGAGGCCGAGGCCCTGGCCCTGGTGGAACGCAAGTTGCCGGGACCGGCGTATGATCAGGTGATCCGTTGCTCCCACGCGTTCAATCTGCTGGACGCCCGTGGCGCCATCAGCGTCACGGAGCGGGCCCGCTATATCGGACGGGTGCGCCATCTGGCGCGGGCGACGGCGGAGGGGTTCGCGGCCCAGCGGCAGACGTTGGGACATCCCCTCATCAAGCATCAGGGAGTGGTGGCATGAGCGAATTGCTGTTTGAAATCGGCTGCGAGGAGATTCCGGCCCGCATGCTCCCGGAAGCCATTGCCCAACTGGGGGCCACGCTGCGCGGGGCGTTGGAGCAGAACGGCCTGTGGGATGAAAAGAGCGCGCTGTTGTGGTGTGACGGCACCCCCAGGCGCTTGTCCGTGGCCCTCGATGGCGTGCGCGGGCAACAACCCGACAGCCAGGAGGAACGCCGGGGCCCCCCCGTGGAGCGCGCTTTCGATGCCCAGGGCAACCCCACCCAGGCCGCCATCGGATTTGCCAGGGTGTGCGGTGTCGCCGTCGCCGAACTGGCCACCATTCAGACCCCCAAGGGGAACTATCTGGGCCATACCGTGCGTTTGCCGGGCAGCGGGGCGGGCGCGATCCTGCCCGGATTGCTGGCCGGTCTGCTGACCAGCTTCTCCTGGCCCAAATCCATGCGTTGGGGGGCCGGGCAGATGCGTTTTGTCCGGCCGATACGCTGGATGGTCGCGCTGTTGGATGGGGAGGTCATTCCCGTCACCACGGCGGATGGTCTGGTGGCCTCCAACCAGACCATGGGTCATCGTTTCATGGCCCCTGGACCCTTTGCGGTGGAGAGCGCGGCGGGCTATCTGAAGATCCTCGCCGACAGTCGGGTCATGCTCCCGCTGGAAGCGCGGAGGAAGACCATCCGGGAGGCGGTGGAGAGGATTGCCGTCCAGGCCGGGGGGCGCGCCATTCTGGACGACGCCCTGCTGACGGAAAACGCCGGCCTGGCCGAATGGCCGGTGCCCATGCCGGGTCGTTTCGATCCCAAGTATCTGGAGATCCCCAAGGAGGTGCTGACCACCTCCATGAAGTACCATCAGAAATATTTCCCGGTGCAGGCCGGGGATGGGACGTTGCTGCCCTGTTTCGTGGCCGTGGCCAACCTGGAGGTCGCCGACCCCGCCGTGCTGGTGCGGGGTTACGAGCGGGTGTTGCGCGCCCGTCTGGAGGATGCGGCCTTTTACTGGCGGGAGGATCGGCAAACCCCCTTGCCGGAGCGGTTGGACGCCTTGCGGCAGGTGGTTTTTCAGGTGCGTCTGGGGACGTTGCACCAGAAGGCCCTGCGCATGGCCACGTTGGCCGGTCATCTGGCGGAGTGGATCCAGCCCGACGTGCCTGGTGCGCTGGCCTCCAGGGCGGCCACGCTGGCCAAATGCGATCTGGTCACCGGCATGGTGGGGGAGTTCCCGGAGTTGCAGGGGATCATGGGCGGGTATTACGCCCTGCATGCCGATGAGTCCCCCCTGGTGGCCCGGGCCATTCGGGAGCACTACCGGCCCCAGGGTCCGGGGGACGCCCTGCCGGAGACCCCGTTGGGGAGGATCGTGTCGCTGTCCGACAAGCTGGACACCCTGACGGGCTGTTTCGGCATTGGTCTGGCGCCCACCGGGACCAGGGATCCCTTCGGCTTGCGGCGCGCGGCCCTGGGGGTGATCCGCATGATCCTGGACGGCGCCGGTTTGCGTCTGCCGTTGCGGCGCGTTTTGGGCGTGGCCCACGGGACCTTCGCTCCCGGGGTGCTGGAACAGGATCTCCAGGCCACTTCCACGGCCATTCTGGAGTTCTTTTATGGTCGGCTGCAGGTCTATTTGCGGCGGGATTTCGATCATGATCTCATCGATGCCGTGCAGGCTCTGGGCAAGGATGATCTGTACGATGTGGTTGCCCGGGTGCGGGCGTTGGCGCAATTCAAGCGTCTGGACTCTTTCGCCGCTCTGGTGGCCGCCAACAAGCGGATCGCCAATCTTCTCAACAAGGCGGCCAGCGAGGATCGTCAGGTGGAGGTGGATCAGGCCAGGTTGCTGTTGCCCGCCGAAACCGGGTTGTTTGCCGCCGTCACCCGCTGCGCCCAACAGACGGACGCTCTGCTCGTCGGGCGGGACTATGGCGGCGCCCTGGGGATTCTCGCGACCTTGCGACAACCCATCGACCAGTTTTTCGCGGACGTTTTGGTGATGGACCCGGATGGTGCCATCCGTCGCAACCGTCTGGCCCTGTTGCATCTGATTCGGGAAACCTTTGGCCGGATCGCGGATGTCAGCCGTCTGGAACTGCCCGGGGAGGGGTGACAAGGCTGTCTGTGGAGCCGGAGCATGATATGTTACAAAAAGAGGGGTGAATTCCGACAATCCGTTACCATAATTATCTGATTTTATGTTGACATTAAGATATTTGTGGCTAGAATGGTCGCCAAGGAAACCGTAAAGACGCTTCTGAGTGGCAGGTCGGGTCACACTGAACAACCAGGCACGAGGTGAAACCATGAGCGCCCTATCGCAAGTCTCCAGTATCGTCGTCGAACGCGCCCAGCAGGCCGAAAGCAGAATTCGCGAGGGGATCAACCAGAACGTCCGCATGGTCCAGGAGACCGTCCGGTCCGCGCAGGCCACCTCCAACGCGGTGCGGCATCGTTACGCGGCGGACGCTTTCAAGGTGGACCTTTCCAAGGCCTCCCTGCAAAAGGCCGCCGCCCATGGGTAAGATCCCGCGACCGGTTTGACGGGCTGCAAGCCTCGGTTTGCAAACACTTGCAGCCTTTTTTTTTCCGCTGTGCTCCTGCATCAAATGATTGCCCAAATTCTGCCAACTCTTTAGCATTCCCTCTGGTGGACCGTAGCGTCAAGTGGGTGGTTCGTGTTATGCTGACCCAGTTTATCGCAAACAAAAGCGCGATGGGTGGCGATGGCATGTCGGCGAACAGACCTTCTTCATAAAAAAATTTCAAAATCAATCAATTGATATGAATGACATCTGGGAAAAAGCCAAAACGGCCGTCAAGGAACAGGTCCCGCCACAGGTTTTCAATATGTGGATCAAACCGTTGCGCCTTGGCCTGAGCGGGGAGGAGCGTCAGGAGATTCTGACCAGCAACGATTTTTCCGCCGAGTATGTGCAGAATCACTTCGGCGCGTTGCTGGAATCCGCCTTCTCCCGCCAGGCGGGACGCACCATCGGCATGGTGTTTCGCGCCAGTCCTCTGCCCCAACGCCCACCCGAACCCGCTGTCGAACCGGACCCGCTCATCGTCCCCCCGGTTCGTTCCAGTGTGGATGGCCGTTACACCTTCGAATCCTTTGTGGTGGGCAGTTGCAATCAATTCGCCCATGCCGCCGCCGCGCGGGTGGCGGATGCCCCGGCTTCGGCCTACAATCCCCTGTTCGTTCACGGGGGGGTGGGCTTGGGCAAAACCCATCTGCTCCACGCCATTGGCAACGCCCTGGTGCGCTCGCGACCCGCGTTGAAAACGTTGTACATCTCGTCCGAAAAGTTCATGACCCAGTTGATCGACTCGTTGCGTTACAAACGGGTGCACGATTTCAAAGAAAATTTTCGTTCAGTCGATGTCCTGCTGGTGGATGACATCCAGTTCATCGCGGGCAAGAAGGCGACCCAGGAGGAGTTCTTCCACACCTTCAACGCCCTGTACGAATCCAACAAGCAGATCGTCATGTCCTCGGACAGTTTCCCGGCGGAAATCGAACACCTGGAGGAGCGTCTGCGCTCCCGGTTCGGTTGTGGTCTGGTGGTGGATATCCACCCCCCGGATCTGGAAACCCGCATGGCCATCCTGAAAAAAAAGGCCGCCCAGGAAGGGATGGATCTGCAAGACGACGTGGCCTTTTTTCTGGCGGACGCGATTCACACCAACGTGCGTGAACTTGAAGGGGCGCTGATCCGGGTGTTCGCCCTGGCCTCCCTGGAAAAAGAGCCGGTCACCATGGCTCTGGTGAAGGACTCCCTGCGTCATGTGGGGCGGCGGGCGGAACCCCGTCAGATCTCCATGGAGAAGATCATCGAGACCGTGGCGGCCTATTACAAGATCCGGCCCATGGAGATCCGGTCCGCCAGGCGTTCCCGGCGGTTCAGCCATCCCAGGCAGGTGGCCATGTTTTTGTGCAAGCTGTTGACCAACCACTCCTATCCGGATATCGCGGCGGAATTCGGCGGGCGCAATCATACCACGGTGCTGTATGCCGTGGAAAAAATCACCGCTTTGCAAAAAGAGGATACCCATCTGGAAGATGTGGTGAGCGCCCTGACCGCGATGCTGCGTTGACCTTGAGGAAAGAGTTTCGATAACCGTTGCCCCCACTTCCAAAATAGATTGATAAAGGCTTTAAAGATATGGAATTTTTCATTGATCGAGATCCGTTTTTGAAGGTTCTGTCGCGCATTCAGACCGTGGTGGAGCGGCGCAATACCATGCCGATTCTGGGGAATGCCCTGCTGGAGGTCGCCGGTGGGCTGCTCACCGTATCGGCCACGGATCTGGAGGTCTCCCTGCGCACCCTGACTCCGGTGGAGATGGTGGTTCCGGGGAGCCTGGCGGTGGGGGCGCGGATTCTGTTCGATGTGGTCAAGGAACTGCCCGCCAAGGCCATCCGGTTGCGGCGGGAAGGGGAGCGGCTGCTTTTGACCTGCGACCGGGCCCGTTTCGATCTGGCCGGATTGCCCGGGGAGCAGTTTCCAAAACTGCCCCAACCCGAAGGGGAGTTTCGCATCATCCTGTCCCACGGGCTGCTGACCGAAATGCTGGAAAAAACCCATTTCGCCATGTCCTACGACGAAACCCGCTATGTGCTCAACGGGGTGTTCCTGCAACTGACCGCCGCCGAAATCGAGGGGGAACCCGGTCGGGTGCGCATGGTGGCCACCGATACCCACCGCATGGCGATGATGGAAAAGGCGCTGGACGGTGATGTGCCGGAGAGCCGGGAAGCCATCATCCCCAGAAAAACCGTGTTCGAGATCCGCAAACTCCTGGAAGAGGATGACCTGACGCCGGAATTGATCCTGGGACCCAGCCATCTGCAACTCATCAAGCCGGA
>JADGCR010000135.1 GCA_015228895.1 Magnetococcales bacterium | reverse complement strand
CCCGGCGAAGGCCAACGCCAACCCGGCATACGCCTCGACGCTCCCGGCCACCGGAGCGTCCTCCAGGCCCATCTGCCGGTAGGCCCCGGCCACGATACGCCCCCGCATGAACCGTCCCGGCCAGGTGATCACCGGCGTGCCGACGGACATGGCCTCGTAAAAAGTGTTGCCACTGCCGAAATGGAGCGGGTCCAGCAACAGGTCCATGTTGGCCATCAGCCCCAGGTAGCGCTCGCGGGACATGCGGGGCAGAAAGATCACCCGCTCCGACAGCAGGGGATGACGCTCCGCCCAGCGGGCCCGCAACCGCGAATGCCAGGAGGAGACCGCCCCCTCCAGCACCACGATGCGCCCGGCGGGATCCCCGGCGGCGATCTCCGCCAACACCGCGTCGAAATCGGGATGGAACTTGAACAGGCTTTGGGGACAACCGTACAGCCGCACCCCTTCGGGCAGGCCGAAATCCCCCCGCGCCAACCGGGGCGTCCGGGGCATGGGATAAAAGCTGGGCAGACGGTGGAAGCGAATCAGACCTTCCGTGTAGTGCCCCTCCCCCCCCTCCGGCTCGATCAGGTCAGAGGAGAGAAAATAGTCGATGGTGCCGGTCCCGGTGGTGTCCGGATGGCCCCACCCCATGGCCTGCACCGGCGCCAGACGGGCGAAGGCCAGATAATAAACCGCCTGGGACATGCCGATGTCCGGATAATACAGCACATCCAGACGGGCCTCCGCCACCATCCGCTGCTGGGCGGCCAGACTCTGCGGCAGGGTGAACACCGCGTCCGCCAGGGAGTCCAACTCCGCCCGGAAGGGGTCCTGTCTGGCCAGGGGCGCGTGCAGCAACACCACCTCGAATCGGGCACGATCCAGCAGACGGATCACCCCCTGATTCAACCGGCCTATGGTGTGATCCACCAGAAACTGGGACAGGAAGCCGACCCGGATCCGTCGCCCGCGGGCCACAGGGGGGGACCATGCCGCCAGATGGGGGGCCTCGAAGGTCAACGGGGGGGACTTGGCCCGGCAAAAACGGCTCAAGGCCTCCACCAACTCCCGGTCGCAACGGTCGTGATAGGCGAGAAAGAAATAACCGACCTCCAGGTCGCAAAGATCATCGATCCTGGAAAACGTGGCATCGAGCCGGGCGAGGCCGCTTCGGTAACGGTCACGCCACACGTCGATCTCTGCGGTGGAGGCGGGAATTCGCGGCAGCAAAAGCGCCTGTTGCAACGCCGCGCCCACCGCGTCGGGGTGGTGCGTCAGCAACTGGCGGTAACACGCCGCGGCCTCTTCGGTTCGGCTCTGCTCCTGCAGAATGATCGCCAGATTGCCGTTGACATCCCGATGTTCCGGCCGCAACGCCAGAGCCCGCCGGCAGACCGCCTCGGCCTCCTGGTATTGATTCAACTCTCTCAGCAACACGCCCAGGTTGATGTGGGCGTCGATGAAATCCGGCCGGATGCGGAGAGCCTCCTGGTAGGCGGCCAGCGCTTCCCCCGTGCGCCGGGCCTCCCGGAGCAGGTTGGCCAGTTTGTGATGGGCCTCGTGGTGGTCCGGTTGGCGGCGCGCCACCTCCCGGTAAACCGCCTCGGCCTCGGAGAGACGGCCCTGCTCCCGGAACAACAGGGCCAGATTGAAGGCGGCGCCGACAAAATCCGGCTTGACCTCCAAAGCCTGATGAAAAGCGGCCTCGGCCTCGATGGAACGTCCCTGCCAATGCAGCAGGGAACCCAGATTGTTGTATGCATCATGATCGTCGGGCCGGATCCGGAGCACCCGCCGGTAGGCGACCTCGGCCTCCACGCCGCGCTGCCGCGCGTGCAACAGAGAACCCAGATTGAACCAGCCATCGGCGTGGTCGGGCTTGATCTCCAGGGCCTGCCGGTAGGCGGCTTCGGCCTCGACGAACCGTTGCTGCCCCCGCAACAACACCCCCATGTTGATCAGGGCGTCCACCGGTTCCAGGTACAACCGTCCCGCCAGCCCCTCCAGCACCGGGCCTTGCCAGCCATACGCCATGGCCTGGGCCAGGAGGTTTCTGGCCGCATCCTTCTCTCCGCACTGGATCAGGGCCTCGATGGGGCTGATCCAGTACGGTTCCTGCCGGGGATTGGCGTCCAGGGCCAACTGGAAATGGGGCAGACTCTCCATGGCGCGACCGGTCTGCACGTAGAGGATTCCCAGATTGTGATGGGCGTCCGGATGGTCGGGCCGACTTCGCAGCAGGTCGCGATAGAGCGTCTCCGCCTCCGGCAACCGCCCCGCCTGATGCCAGGCGATGGCCTGCTGCAGGGCCTGGTTGAGGGCTGGGTCCGAGGGATCAGGAATCGAGAACATGCGTCATCACGAAAGCGCACAAAAAGCCGGTTGGCCTGAAGCGAAAAAAAACGCCAAAACCAAGGGGCGCGACACCACCCGGTTTTGGCGTTGACGCGCGAATTTATTGCAGCACGGCCTGGGCCGCCGCCAGACGGGCCACCGGCACCCGGAACGGGGAGCAGGAGACGTAATCCAACCCGGCCTTCTGAAAGAATCCGATGGAGTCCGGATCCCCCCCATGTTCGCCACACACCCCCACCTTCATCCCCGGACGGGTGGCCCGACCCCGCTTGACCCCCATCTCCACCAGCTGCCCCACCCCGGTCTGATCCAGAGAGACGAAGGGATCCTTTTGCAGCAACCCCTTTTTCAGGTAGTCGCCGATGAAGGTGCTGGCGTCATCCCTGGAGATTCCCAGCGTGGTCTGGGTCAGGTCGTTGGTGCCAAAGGAGAAGAACTCCGCGTCCCGGGCCAGCTGGTCCGCGACCAGGGCCGCGCGGGGCAATTCGATCATGGTGCCGATCAGCACCTCGATTTTGACCTCGAAGGCTTCCATGACCCGCCGACACACCTCAAGACAGCTCTGTTTCAGGATCTGCAACTCCTGGGGCAGGCCCACCAACGGGATCATGATCTCCGGAATGATGGTGAACCCCTCCCGCTTCACCAGGGAGCAGGCGGCTTCCATGATGGCCTGGGTTTGCATTTCGTAGATTTCCGGATGTGAGATGCCCAGACGACAGCCACGATGACCCAGCATGGGGTTGAACTCCTTCAGGCTCGCCACCCGTGACTGGATCTCCTTCAGGTCCACCCCCATCACCCTGGCCACTTCCAGTTGTTCCTTGATCTCATGGGGCAGGAACTCGTGCAGGGGCGGGTCCAGCAGTCGGATGGTCACCGGAAGCCCTTTCATGACCTTGAAGATCGCCTCGAAGTCGGAGCGCTGCATGGGCAACAGTTTTTCCAACGCGGCGCGCCGCCCCGCCAGATTCTGGGCGAGAATCATCTCCCGCACCGCCAGGATGCGGTTATCCATGAAGAACATGTGTTCCGTGCGGCACAAACCGATCCCCTCCGCGCCGAAATCCACGGCGGTTTGGGCGTCGGTGGGGGTGTCGGCGTTGGCGCGCACCTTCATCCGGCGGATGGAGTCGGCCATTTTCATGAAGTGTTCGAAGGCCCCGGTCATTTGTGGTTCCCGCATGGGAATCCGGCCCAGCAGCACCTGTCCCGCGTCCCCGTCGATGGTGATCCAGTCCCCCTTGCGGATGATGGTCCCTTTCACCGAACAGATTTCGGCTTTCAGGTCGATTTCCAGGTCGTGACAGCCGGACACGCAGGGACGCCCCATGCCACGGGCCACCACGGCGGCGTGGGAGGTGGCCCCGCCACGGGCGGTGATGATCCCCTGGGCGGCGTGCATGCCGTGGATGTCTTCCGGGCTGGTCTCCTCCCGCAGCAACAGGACCTTGTGGCCGTCCGCCACCCATTTGACCGCGTCCTCCGGGGTGAAGACCACCTGACCGACCGCTCCGCCGGGAGAGGCGGGCACCCCTTCGGCCAGAACCGTGCGTCTGGCTTTCGGATCGAGGGTGGGGTGGAGCAGCTGGTTGAGGTCTTCCGGCTTGACCCGCATGATGGCCTCGTTGGGGGTGATCAACCCTTCCTGGACCATTTCCAGGGCGATGCGCAGGGCGGCCTGCACGGTCCGTTTGCCGTTGCGGGTTTGCAGCAGCCACAGTTTGCCCTTCTGGATGGTGAACTCCAGATCCTGCATGTCGCGGAAGTGATGTTCCAGTTTCTTGTAGACGATCACCAACTCCTGGTAGAGCGTCGGCATCACCTCTTCCATGGCCAGTTCCTGGGAACGGGCGCGGTTCTTGCTTTCCAGGGTGATCTCCTGGGGGGTGCGGATCCCCGCCACCACATCCTCCCCCTGGGCGTTGATGAGGAACTCCCCGAAGAAACGGTTTTCCCCGGTGGAGGGATCGCGGGTGAAGGCCACCCCGGTGGCGCTGTCGGCGCCCATGTTGCCGAACACCATGGCCTGGACATTGACGGCGGTTCCCCACGCTTCCGGGATGTTGTTGAGTTGCCGGTAGGTGATGGCCCGCTCCGAATGCCAGGAGCGGAACACCGCCCCGATGGCGGCCCACAGCTGCTCCATGGGATCTTCCGGGAAGGGTTTGCCGATGGACTCCTGAACGATGGTCTTGTACTGCTCGGCCACGCCTTGCCACTCTTCGGCGGTCAACTCCACGTCGTTGTGCTTTTCCAGCCGTTTTTTCTCCTGTTTGAGCGCGTCCTCGAACACCTTGTGGGGAATGTTGAGCACCACGTTGGAAAACATGTGAATGAAACGGCGGTAACAGTCGTAGACAAAACGGGGATCGCCGGACTGGAGGATCAATCCCTGGACGGAGCGGGCGTTCAGCCCCAGATTGAGAACCGTGTCCATCATGCCGGGCATGGAGACGCGGGCTCCGGAGCGGACCGAAAGCAGCAGGGGATTCCGCGCGTCCCCGAAACGGTTGCCCATGGTCTTGCCCACCTGTTCCAGGGCGCTCTCCATCTGTTGGGCGAAATCTTCCGGATACGAACCATTGTTTTCAAAGAAACAGGTGCAGACCTCGGTGCAAATGGTAAAACCCGCGGGCACCGGCACGCCGATCCTGGACATTTCGGCCAGATTGGCACCCTTGCCCCCCAGGGTGGCGCGCATCGTCGCGTCCCCGTCCGCAACCCCGTCCCCGAAAAAATAAATCCGCTTTTTCACTGTCATTAGGTCCTTTGGATTTTATTGATTTTCATGCCGAAAAAAAGCTGCCGTGAACCACCGATCAAATCAGAACGATTCTAGTCCGCAAAGCAGGCAAAAAGCAACCGGTTTCACGTCACAAACTCCGCAATTGATCTCAACCGTTCTGCTCAAGAAATTTCAACAGCGCGTCCGCCGACATGGGACGACCGTACCAGTAGCCCTGAATCTCGTCACACCCGTGACGACGCAACACCTCGAGCTGGGCCCCGGTTTCCACCCCCTCGGCGATCACCGTGAGTCCCAGGCTGTGGGCAAGGCCGACCACCGCGCGAATGATGGCCGTGTCCTCGGTATCCTCCGCGCAGTTGCGCACGAAGGACTGATCGATCTTCAGGGTGTCGATGGGGAACCGTTTCAGGTATTTCAGCGAGGAGAACCCGGTCCCGAAATCGTCGATGGCCAGCAGCACCCCCACGTCCGACAGGGCGGTCAGCAGGGCCAGAGTCTCTTCCGCATCCCCCATGGCGATGCTTTCCGTGAGTTCCAGTTCCAGCAGATGGGGGTTGAGTCCGGTGTTGCGCAACGTTTCCGTCACCAGAGCGATGAAGTCCGGCTGCTCGAACTGGATCCCGGAGAGGTTCACCGCCACCCGGAAGGGGGCGTGTCCGGCGGCGAACCACTCCATCGCCCGTTGGCAGGCCTCGTTCAAGGCCCAGGCCCCCATGGGGATGATCAACCCGGTCTCCTCGGCCAGGGGAATGAACTCGATGGGGGAGACCATGCCAAAACCGGGCCGGTTCCAGCGGATCAAGGCTTCCACCCCCGCCATGCGTCCGGTGGCCAGATTCATCTGGGGCTGGAAGAACAGTTGAAACTCCTTTTTTTCCACCGCGTTGCGCAGGTTGTTCTCCAGGAGCATGCGGGTCATGGCGCGGGTGTTCATGTCGTTGCGGAAGAACTGAAAATTGTTCCGCCCCTTCTCCTTGGCGTGATAGAGGGCGGCGTCCACGTTTTTCATCAGGGTTTTGGCATCCTCCCCGTCCAGGGGAAAGACGCCGATGCCGATGCTGGCGCCCACGAAAAACTCCACCTCGTGGAGCACAAAGGGCACCCGGATCGCCTCCAGCATGGTCTGG
>JADGCR010000134.1 GCA_015228895.1 Magnetococcales bacterium | reverse complement strand
TTGGCGTTTTGCACCGCGTACCAGATATAGCTTGGGTGGTTGGCTCCCAGCACCGGGATTTTGGCTCCCGAATCCGCCAGGGTGATCGTTCCGGTGGTCATGACCGGCAGATCCAGCTTGAAGTGGGTTTTGAGCCAGGACCGCACGGGTGCGCCATAGGCCACCATGGGGCGGGGCGCGGCCTGGGGCTTGCCCCCGGTGAGGCGCAGGGGCAGCATGGCGTTGACGTAGTCGTTGTAGTCGTGGTAGGTGGCGCTCAGGGTGCCACCCGCGCTGGCGTTGGCGGCGATCGGGGCGATGTCGATGATGGCTTCGTGCAGTGGCACGTCGGCCTTGGCCACCCCGTTGACCTCAAGCAGCGCTTCCCAGCGTTGCGAGGTTTTGGAGATCAGGTAGTCCTGGGTCTGTTCCAGGGAGTAGTCCGGCGGGAAGTGGAGCAGTTGCACGCTGCGATGATTGTACATCGCCATGCCCAGGGGCAGATAGAAGCGCCAGTTGTACTCCCATTTTTTGTCCGCGAGCAGTTTGTTGGAGGCTGCGAACGCCTGATCCCCGTTGGTGAAGAAGTTCTGCATCAGGGCGTTGTACCCGGCGGGCAGGGGATTGCCGGAGTAGTGGGCCACCAGGATGTCGTGGCTCGCGTTGGAACACTCCTGGGAGGAACTGATCGTGACGGTGGTTTTGGTGAAGCCGTCCCGTTGCAGGCTTTGCGTCAGGAATTTGCCCACCGTGGTTTCCAGGGGTTCGTCGATAAGGCACACATTGTTGCAATTGTTTGGATAGGAAAAAAGATTCTCCACCCGCTGGCGTGAACCGAGGGGGACATCCAGTTCATCGGCCCGGGCTGGGGTGGTCGCGGCCAAAAGACCGCAGAGGACACCCAGTAACGGCAAGGTCCGGTTCATTGCGTTGATCTCCTGTTGTCAAGTTAACCCGTAACAAGCAAAGTCAAGTGGACAGGATAGCGGAAATGGCCCGGAAGGCAATGAAAATCAGGTCGGTGGCGGGGTGATGGTCTGTTTTTTCGCGGTTATGTTGTTCAGACCATCACCCGTTATCATATTGATGAAGTTGTCAGGGGGTTCTTTTCAGGATGGCGTTGGCGTGGGTGGAGAAGCCTTCGTATTGGGCAAAGCGCAGGGCGGTCTCCTTGATGTCGTTGTAGCCTTGCCGGGTCAGCCACCCCAGGGAGGAGCGTTTGAGGAAGTCGAACACGGTGACGCAGGAGAAGGTTTTGGCGAAGCCGCCGGTGGGGAGAATGGCGTTCACCCCCAGACAGAAGTTGCCGATGGTGATCGGGGTATGCTCCCCCAGGAGGATCTCCCCCGCGTTGTGAATGCGGTTGGCCACGAAGAGGGGGTCGGCGGTCATGACTTCCAGGTGTTCCGGGGCGAAGTCGTTGACGAAGGCGATGGAGGCTTCCAGGCTGGAGGTGAGGACCACGCCCCCATAGTTGGAGAGCACGGTGGTGCAGAATCCCCGGCGGGGTTCCGGCAGTTCGTCGATCATCGCCGGGAGCATTTCCCGCACCCGCAGGGCCAGTGTCCGGTCGTGGGTGACCAGCATGGCGGTGGAGTCGGGGCCATGTTCCGCCTCGATGAGCAGGTCCAGGGCGGCGGTATGGGGATTGGCGGATTCGTCGCACAGGATGATGGACTCGCTGGGACCGGCCGGGGCGCCCACGTCGATTTTGCTGTAGAGCAGGCGTTTGGCGGCGGAGACGTAGCCGCTGCCCGGTCCGATGGTTTTGTCCACCTTGGGAACGGTCCGGGTGCCGTAGGCCATGGCGGCGATGGCCTGGGCCCCGCCGGTTTTGTACACTTCGGTGATGCCGCACAGTTCCGCCGCGAAGAGGGTGGCGTCATCCGCGCCCCCACCCGGGGCCGGTGGGGTGCAGACGATGATCCGTGCCACCCCGGCGATTTTCGCGGGCAGTCCCAGCATGAGCATCACCGAGGGAAAGGCCCCCTTGCCACGGGGGACATACAGGCCCACCGAGGGGATGGGGGTGATCTTCTCTCCCGCCATGATGCCGGGTTGGATCTCCTTGAACCACATGGCGTCCGGCATTTGAGCCTCGTGGAAGGCGCGGATGTTGGCGGCGGATTTTTTGATCACCTCCCGGACATCGGCGGGGAGGTTGTGGCGCGCCCGTTCGAACTCCTCCGGACTCGCCTTGAGTTGGGAGGGGGACATGACCACCTTGTCGAACTGGGCGTTGCAATCGATGAGGGCCGCGTCCCCTTCCCGCTTGACCCGCTCGATGATGGGAGCGACCACGGGCAGCAGATTTTCGATATCGGTTTCCGAGCGGGTCAACAGTTGTTTGACCTGGGAAGGGTCCATGTCGTCAAGAACGAACAGGTTGATGTTCATTGAAATTCTCCGTAGATGGCAATGCCTTGGTAATGGATTCTCACCGTGGTGGGTGAAAAAGGGTACAGAATTGAGGGGTGAAACGTCAAGGTGTCATCTTGAGGGAGGGGCGTTTGCCAGGAGCCGACCTTTCATGTATTGTCCCATGGTGTCGCTTCTTTTATCGTTGTCAACGGTTTTTGTGGTGGATGGTGGCGGCTTCAGCCGCTATAATCAAGAATCGCGCCAAAAATTTCTCAGGAGTGTTGCCCATGGCCGTCGGTGCCCCAGTTTCCCTGCCCGTGTTGCCGGAACTTGCCGGCTTTCGTCTCGCCACCACCGCCAGCGGCATCAAGAGCGGCGACCGGGTGGATCTGCTGCTGGTCTCCATGGAGCCGGCGGCCAGCGTGGCCGGGGTGTTCACCAAAAACCGCGTCCACGCCGCTCCCGTGGCCTTGTGCCGACAACGCCTTCCGGGGGGCCGCGCCAGGGGATTGCTGGTCAACTCCGGCAACGCCAACGCCGTGGTGGGTGTGACCGGGATGCGCGACGCCCTGCTCACCACCCGGACGGCGGCGCGCTGCCTGGAGGCGACGGAGGAGGAACTCTTCGTCGCCTCCACCGGGGTGATCGGGGTGCCTCTGCCTGCGGAGCGCATCGTGGCCGCCCTGCCCGGATTGCACCGCGCCTTGCGGTCGGGACACTGGGAGCAGGCCGCCAGGGCCATCATGACCACCGACACCTTTCCCAAGCTGGCCTCCCGGGTCATCGACCTGGCTGGTCGGCAGATCACCCTGATCGGCATGGCCAAAGGAGCGGGCATGATCCGGCCCGACATGGCCACCATGCTCGCGTTTCTGTTCACCGACGCGGCGGTCTCCTCCCCGGTATTGCAGACGCTGTTGGCGCGCGCCGTGGATGCCGGTTTCAACAGCATCACCGTGGACGGGGACCAGTCCACCAACGACACGGTGCTGTCGTTCGCCTCCGGCGCGGCGGGCAACCCGCTGCGGGATGAGGCGGACGATCCCGCGCTGGCCCCGCTGGCGGTCGCTCTCATGCAGGTGTGTCAGGAGTTGGCTCAGGCCATCGTGCGGGACGGGGAGGGGGCGACCAAGTTCGTCGCCGTCACCGTGACCGGGGCGGAAAGCCGGGCCGAGGCCAAACAGGCGGCCATGGCGGTGGCCAACAGCCCCCTGGTCAAGACCGCCCTGGCGGGCAGCGACCCCAACTGGGGCCGCATCCTGGCCGCGGTGGGGGCCTGCGGAGTGGCGCTCAATCCGGAGGCCGTCTCCCTGTGGCTGGGGGAGGTGCGGGTGCTGGAAGCGGGGCAGCGGGCCGCAGACTATACGGAGGCGCAGGGGGCGGCGGTCATGGCGGCGGCGGAGATCGCCATCCGGGTGGACCTGGCCATCGGTTCGGCGGCGTGCACGGTGTGGACCTGCGACCTCACCCACGATTACATCTCGATCAACGCGGATTACCGCACATGACCCGACCTCCACCCTTGCCCTGGTCCGGGATCCGCGCCGTGCTGCTCGACATGGACGGCACCCTGCTGGATCTCCACTTCGACAATGTGTTTTTCCAGGAGACCGTGCCCTGGGCGTACGCCCGGAAAAACGGGCTGGATTTCGCGAGCGCCAGAGCCAGGGTGTTCGCCGCCTACGAGGAGAACCGGGGCACCCTCGCCTGGTATGACCTGGACCACTGGTCGCGGCAACTGGAACTGGACATTCCCATCCTCAAGGAGGAGGTGGCCCATCTGATCCGGGTCCATCCCCACGTGTTGCCTTTCCTGACCGCGTTGCGGGCCTCCGGGCGTCCGATCCATCTGGTCACCAACGCCCACGCCCTCTCCCTGCGGATGAAACTGGCGCGTACCCCCATTGGCGCCTTTCTGACCTCCGTCAGCACCAGTCACGCACTGGGCAAGGCCAAGGAACAGGTGGAATTCTGGCCTCTGTTGCGACGGCGGCTTGGTTTCGATCCGTCCACCACCCTGCTGGTGGACGACTCCGAGCCGGTCCTGGCGGCGGCGCGGGCCTTCGGCATCGGCCATCTGCGTCATGTGGCCAATCCCAGTTCCGGCATGCCGCCCAAACGTTCCGATCATTTTCTTTCGGTTCTGGATTTTCGTGAACTCGCCTTGCCGGATGGGATGGAGTGAGCATGACGCGCATGTATCGTCTGGTCGCGTGGTGTCTGAACAACCTCATGGTGCTGTTCGTTGCGGGATGGGGTCTGTTGTGCGTGTGGATCTTTTACTGGTTTTCCAGCCATCCCATGCACGACGAGAGCGAGGAACGGTGGTTGCTGTTGCTGGCCGGGTTGGGTTTTTTCGTGTTTTTGCTGGTGCATCTGCGGCAACTGAAGCGGGAGATGGGACGACACGCCGCCGCCAAACAGGCCCTGACCGACGCCAACCGGGCACTGTTGTTGCTCGAACAGTGCCACAAGCTGGTCAATCAGGAAAAGCAGGAGGTGGCCCTGCTCGCCCAGGCCTGCAATTTATTGGTGGAGGTGGGAGGCTACCGGTTCGCTTGGTGCGGTCTGGTGGGCAAGGAGCCGATGCAGGTCATCAATCCGGTGGCCTCCAATACGTTGGATGAACCTTTGCTGCAATCCCTGCGGGAGACCTGGCACCACTCCGGCCACCGTCAGGAACCCGCCGGAACCGCCATTCGCACCCGCCTGCCGGTTCAATTGAACGACCTGTTGGCGGGTGCCATGACCACACCCTGGCACGAGCAGGCCCGCCTGTACGGTTACGCCTCCTCCCTGGCCCTGCCCCTGCTGGAGCGGGAGACCCCGTTTGCGGTGTTGAGCCTCTATGCGCAGGATCCCCACCCGTTCCACAACGGGGAGATCGCCTTGTTGACCGAGTTGTCCCAAACCCTGGTGTTCGGGCTGCTGGCGATCCGCGAATCCAAACGGCGGAAAAAAGCGGAAAAAGAGCTTGCCTTGCATCGGCACTTTCTGGAGGAACAGGTCACCAAGCGGACACGGGTGCTGAACACCGTGGCGGTCATTGCCCAGCGTCTGCTGTTTCATGGGGGATGGAAGCACAATATCGACGCCGTTCTCATGGATCTGGGCATGGCGGCCAATGTCAGCCGGGCCTTTCTCGCCCTGGCGGAGGAGGGGGACGCCCTGGCTCCGATCCGGATGACCCTGGGCAACGAATGGGTGTCCGCCAACCGCGAGGGGCGGACCCCGGCCCCTGGATTGACGCCGTTCTCCTTTCCGGGTTGGCGGGAACGGCTGCTGGCCGGTCAGCCCCTGATCGGCCGGACGCAGGATTTCCCGGAGGGGGAGAGAGCGGACCTGGCGGACAGAGGCATTCTTTCCCTGGCCATGGTGCCCATCCTGGTGCATGACACCTTGTGGGGCGTTCTGGGATTCGAGGATTGCCAACGGGAGCGGACCTGGAGTTCCGGCGAGATCGAAGCCATGCGGCTGGCGGCCAACACCCTGGACGCGGCCGTGCGCAAGGATCGCCTGATCATGGAGAAACGGGCGGGGGAGGAGAAGATCCTCAAGCTCTCCACCGCCGTGGAACAGAGTCCCAACATCGTCCTGATCACCGACGCCCTGGGCCGCATCGAATATGTCAATCAACAATACACGAAGATCACCGGTCACGGGGCGGCGGAGGTGCTGGGAACCACGCCCCTGATGCTGCAACCCCAAGCCAAATCCAGGCAGGAGCATGCCAGCATGTGGCAATCCCTCACCGCCGGACAACCCTGGCGCGAGGAGATGGAGAGCGTCAGACGGGATGGCACCAGCTACTGGGTGCAGGCCTCCCTGGCCCCCCTGGTCAATGAGACCGGAGAGATCACCCACTTCGTCTGCATCCAGGAGGAT
>JADGCR010000133.1 GCA_015228895.1 Magnetococcales bacterium | reverse complement strand
GCCTCATGGCTTTCCATGTCGGGGTGGAGATGATCGAAAACATGGGAATAGGGACCGTGGCCAATGTCGTGGAACAGGGCCGCCACCTTGACCTGCAACATCTCCTCCCGTGGCAACGAGGGGGTTTGCGACGGTTGCGCCAGACCGCTCAGGATCCGTTTGGCCAGATGCATCACCCCCAGGGCGTGGGAAAACCGGGAGTGTTCCGCGGAGGGATAGATGCGGGCCGCCGGTCCCAGTTGCCGGATGCGCCGCAACCGTTGCATCTCCGGCACATCGATCAGGTCCAGCAACAGGGCGTCTCCCCAGTCCGCCGGGTCCGGGGCCGGTCCGTTCCGTTCCCGGTGCAGGGAGATCATGTTGTGTACCGCGTCGCGGAATACCTTGCGCGTCATGCCGAGGGCAGACCCTGCAACAAGGCCCAGGCGGAACGGTATTTCTTCAGCCGCGCCCAGTCCGAGTCCATGCACTGATGGTCCAGTCGCCGGATGTCCATGTTGTCCTCCAGATCCAGCATCTTGATCTTGCGGGCGACGGGGTGGGGGAGGATCTTTTGCAGATACGCATCGTAAGACTCCTCCTTGCGATGGGTGAGGCGGTCCAGCGTCTCCATGACCGCCGGGGAGAATCCCATCCGTTCCAACTCCGCGAAGGTGACGGGGGTGTCTTCCACCACGTCGTGCAGGACGGCGATGATGCGCTCCTCGTCCTGCTCCAGACGCAGCATCAGGCGCAAGGGGTGCAGAATGTAGGGCACGCCGGATTTGTCCACCTGCCCCTGATGGGCCTGGACCGCCACGGCGATGGCTTTTTCCAGGGTGGCCATCAGGGGATCTCCAGCATCTGGTCCAGAGCCTTTTTGGCGGAGCGGGCCACCTCCGCCGGGACCGAGATGACATTCACCGCCGTGCCCGCCACCAGATTCTCCAATGTCCAGCACAGGTGCTGGGCGTCGATGCGGAACATGGTGGAACACATGCAGATGGTCGGACAGAGAAAATGAATCCCCTTGTCCGGCATTTCGTGCTTGAGGCGGTTGACCAGATTCAGTTCCGTGCCGATGGCCCATTGGGAACCGGAGGGGGCCTCCCGCACGGTTTTCTGGATCAGTTCGGTGGAGCCGCGATGATCGGCCATGCGACACACCTCGAAGCTGCATTCGGGGTGGACGATCACCTGAATCCCTGGAATCCGGGCGCGAAAGCGTTCCACATGCGCGGGTTGGAACATTTGATGCACCGAACAATAGCCGTCCCAGAGAATCACCCTGGCCCGTCGCAACGCCTCCGGGTCGTTGCCCCCAAAGGGTTTTTCCGGGTTCCAGACCACCATCTCCCCCAGGGGGATCCCCAGGGTATGGGCGCTGATGCGGCCCAGGTGCTGATCCGGGAAAAACAGCACCTTCTCCCGTTTGGAAAAGGCCCATTGCAGGATTTTTCCCGCGTTGGACGAGGTGCAGACCACCCCCGCATGCTCTCCGCAAAAACCTTTGAGATCGGCCATGGAGTTGACGTAGGTGATGGGGGTGACCAGACGTTCCACCTCCATCAGGGTGCCAAGGCTGTGCCAGGCGCTTTGCACCCGGGGCAGATCCGCCATGTCGGCCATGGAGCAGCCGGCCGCCAGGTCCGGCAGGAGCACGGTCTGCCCGGAGCTTGACAGGATATCCGCCACCTCGGCCATGAAGTGGACGCCGCAAAACACGATGTAGCGGGCATCCGTGCGCGCCGAGGCCAAACGGGAGAGTTTCAGGGAGTCGCCGGTCAGATCGGCGAATTTGTACACCTCCTCCCGTTGATAGTGATGACCCAGAATGACGCATTGGCTCCCCAAACGTTCCTTGGCCACGCGAATTCGGGTGTCCAAATCCATATCGGTGAGTTCATAATAGGGTTCCAGGGGGATCATGGCCTCATTACCTTCAAAAAAAACCGATGAAAAAGTTGATCAATCCTTGGGAAGAACTGAAAGAGGCGTTGCGCGCCCAGGCGTTGGCCATGGGATTTGACGCGGCGGGCTTCGCGCCTCCCGTGCCGCCCCCCCATGGGGAGCACCTGCACACCTGGCTCGCCCAGGGGTGTCACGGGGAGATGGGGTGGATCGCCCGTCATCCCGAACGTCGGATCGATCCCGCCACGGTGCTTGCCGGGGTGGGGGTGATCCTGGTTCTGGGCGTCAACCACCGTCCCCCGGTGCGACCCGATGGCATCGCCGCTTACGCCTGCCATGCGGATTATCATGCGCTATTGAAAAAGAGGGTGCAAGAACTCGGTTGCTGGCTGGCGGAAAAAGTGGGGAGGCCGGTGGCCAGTCGGGTGTGCGTGGATACGGCTCCCGTGTTGGAAAAACCCTTGGCCGCCTCTTCCGGGGTGGGTTGGCAAGGGAAAAACGCCCTGCTGGTCTCCCGCCGTTTCGGCTGCTGGTTGCTGTTGGCGGAACTCTTCATCGCCCTGCCGCTCCCCCCGGACCCGCCGTCCGACGACCATTGCGCCCGTTGCGACCGCTGTTTGCGCGCCTGTCCCACCGACGCCCTGAACACCCCCTACCGGATGGACGCCTCCCGTTGTCTGGCTTTTTTCACGGTGGAGAGCAAGGGCGCCATTCCCATGGCCTACCGGGAGGCCATGGGAAACCGGGTCTTCGGCTGCGACGCCTGCGTCGCGGCCTGCCCCTGGAACCGTTTCGCCCCGGTCACCGGGGAGGCGGCCTTTTGGCCACGAGAGGCTCTCTCCGTCCTGAATCTGGCGGAGTGGTCCACTCTGGACGGGGATGGTTTCGCCACGCTTTTTGCCGGCACCCCGGTCAAAAGGCTGGGGGTGATCCGTTTGTTGCGCAATGTGGCCGTGGCGTTGGGCAACGGGGAGAGCCGGGCGGCGTCCGCCCCCCTGGCCCGACTGCTGTGTCATGAGGCGCCTCTGGTGCGGAGTCACGCGGCCTGGGGATTGGGCAATCTGGCGGCGCGCGACCCTGGCGTCCGGACGTTTGCCGCCGGAACGCTGCAAAGCCGCGCCAGGGAAGAGCGGGACGGGATGGTGTTGGACGAGATCCGTCTGGCCTATGCCCGCACATTCACCTTGTTGGAACGCCCTTGAGACAGATCGGCGGACAGGGAGTCGTCCTGGAAGGTCAGCAGGTAACTGGCCACCACCTGGTGGGCGGTACGGGCGAGACGGACCCCTTTTTCCACTTCCATTGCCAGAGGTTCGGTTTGGGTGACGGGTTCCGTCGGGGAGGCGGCGGAGATCATTTTCTCTTCCGCGCTCTCTTCCGCCGCCTCGCGGGCCTTTTCCACCCGGCTCACCAGGGAGTCGTAGGCCACCTCGTCCGGGTGGACGGGCGCGCTGGCGGCACCGCCCGTGTTTTCCCGCTGCGGGACCGGGGAGACCTCTTCGGGGGTGGGGGACTGGATGGCGTTGGGTTCCGGACGCCGCCCGTTGTCGGTGCGCGTCGCCGTCACCCCGCCACGCGGGTTGGCTTGAGTCTGATGGGCGCTGGAGGGTTCGTGCAGGGATCTGTTGTGCAGTGCGTTGATCATGAGATGGTACTCCTCTCAAAAGCTTCCACTCCTATGTTTTGCTTATCGGCAAACCCTGTCAGGGAGTTGAATGATTTTTTCAGGGGGTGGCCACTTTTTTCAACAGGCTTCCCAAAGCCGCCCCCGGATCGGCCTCCTTCATGAAGGACTCGCCGATCAGCAGGGCGTGGACCTGGTGATCCATCAGGGCGCGCACGTCCTCGGCGGAGCGGATGCCGCTCTCCGCCACCACCACGCGCCCCTGTTCCACCCGTTTGGCCAGCCGGAAAGTGGTGCCAAGGTCGGTGATGAAACGTTTCAGATCCCGGTTGTTGATTCCCATCAGCGGGGTTTTCAATTCGTGGGCCGCTTCCAGTTCCGCTTCGTCATGGACCTCCACCAGCACATCCATGCCCAACTCCAGGGCGGCGGCTTCCAGTTCCCGCGCCTGCGCCACCTCCAGCACCGCCATGATGAGCAGAATCGCGTCTGCCTGCAAAAAGCGGGACTCGGCAACCTGATAGGGGTCCGAGAGGAAATCCTTGCGCAGCACCGGCAGGGTCGTCCGGTCGCGAATCCGTTCCACATACGCCCCGTCCCCCTGGAAAAAATCCCGATCCGTCAGACACGAGATGCAGGTCGCGCCGTGTTGGGCGTACCCCTCGGCGATGGCCGCCGGGTCAAAGGGGAGCCCCGCCGGGAAAATCCGTCCCCTGGAAGGGGAGGCCAGCTTGACCTCGGCGATCACCGCCGGTTCTCCGGCCCGGGTCTTTTGCAGCAAGGCCGCCGCGAATCCTCGTGGCGGGGCCAGCCCGGCGCACTCCTGCAACAGGCGGGACTCGGAGAGACGGCGGCGGGCGCTGGCCACCTCCTCCCGCTTGCGCGCCATGATCCGGTCCAGAATGGTGTTTGACATGTGCCGACCCCGTTGCCTCAAAAATCCAGCGGCTGATTGGAAATCTCGATCAGTTGTTGCAGCCGTTCCAAAGCCTTGCCCGCGTCCAGGGCCTTGGCCGCCATGGCCAGACCGGCTCCGATGTCGGCGGCCACCCCCGCCACCTTCAGGGCGGCTCCCGCGTTGAGCAGGGCAATGTCCCGTCTTGGTCCCGGCTCCCCTTCCAGGATGCGTCGGGTGATCCCGGCGTTGAGGGTGGCGTCCCCCCCGCGCAGGTCGGCGAGTTCGGCCCGGGGCAGACCGAACTGCTCCGGCTCGACGGTATAGGTCTTGACGCCGCCATCCGGTTCCAGTTCCGCCACATGGGTCGGCCCGGTGGTGGAAATCTCGTCCAGACCGTCGAAACCATGGACCACCAGGGCGTGGCGCGAACCCAGACGACCCAGGGTGCGGGCCATGGGTTCCACCCATTTGGCGTCGAATACCCCGATCAACTGGCGGGCGGCCCCGGCGGGATTGGTCAACGGTCCCAACAGATTGAAAATGGTGTAATATCCCAACTCCTTGCGGGGCCCCATGGCATGGCGCATGGCCCCGTGATGCCGGGGGGCGAAGAGAAAACCCACCCCCGCCTCTTGCAGACACCGCTCCACCACCTCCGCCTCGATGTCGATCTTGACCCCCAGTTCCAGGAGCACGTCCGCGGAGCCGCTTTTCGAGGAGATGGAACGGTTGCCGTGTTTGGCCACCGTCACCCCGCAGGCGGCCACGATGAACGCCGTCGTGGTGGAGATGTTGAAACTGCCGATGCCGTCACCCCCCGTGCCGCAGGTGTCCACCACGATACCCCCGGCCCGCACCCGCAACGCCTTCTCCCGCATGGCCTGGGCGGATCCGGCGATCTCGGAGACCGTCTCCCCCTTCATGCGCAACGCCGTCAAATAGGCGCCGATCTGGGCGTCGGTGACCTCCCCGGACATGATCCGTTCCATCATCCAGCGGGCGTCCTCCTGGGAGAGATGGCGGCCATGGAGCAGACTGGAGAGAATTTCTGTGATTTTCATGCGCTGGTCCCACCCTCAGGGAAAATAATTCTTGAAAAAATCCGGTCGCAGAAACTGGGGGAATTTGGCGACCGGATGGAAATCCGCCAACTGGTTCTTGCCCCGGTTGATATGCCAGCCGATCAGGGTGTCCGCTCCGTCGGAGGCGGCATAGTACTTCAGGGGAGACCAGATGGCCCACTGTTTCTGGTTTTTGTGGATGAACAGAGCCATGCGCTCATCCCCGCGCATCACATCATACCAGCGGATGGTGCCATCTCCCAGAGCCGCCACGATCAACTGGCTGTCGCTGGTCACGTTCACCGCCCACACCGGTCCCGGTGTTGCCACGTTCCAGCGCAAGCCGCCGTTCTTGGCGTAAAAGCGCAGATTGAAGGAGGTTCCAAGCACGAAAAAGCGGTCCCTGGGGTCCAGGGCCAGGGAGTGGGAGATCTCCTTGGGCTGCAAGGGGAGACGCTGGCCGTTGAGCATCAACACCCCATCGCCCCACCAACCCGTCACCTGGATCTCCTCCGACTGGATCCGGGGTTGCAGCAGGGATTTGGACTGAAGCGCGCCATTCAACAGCAGTTTGCCCACGACGAAACGGCTCCGCTTCTGGCCGGAAGGGTCCGCGTCGAACTCCACCTCCCCCCCGTTTCCCGAGATCAGGAACCGCCGGGCGCTCCCCTGAAAGCTCATCAGGGTCTGATCCTTGAGAAAAACGGGAAATCCCTGGGCGTCCAGGACCCCCAGGGCCGGGTCCGCCGCCGCGAAGG